>JBEGQX010000157.1:0-3091 GCA_041180805.1 Planctomycetota bacterium | reverse complement strand
ATTCCCAGCGCTGATTACATTTAAATTTCAACATAATTATCTTACACAAACTGGGAAAGCTTTCAGCACTGATCTTTCCAGCTGCATTCGACTTGTTTTATTTTCCAACCTTTCATTAGAATCCCTTTCGTCGTCGAGCCACGGAACGGCAAGACGCACAGAGAAGAGGCTTTTGATGAACCGAGCCAAGGATGGCAAGGTTTCGCTTCCACCTGTTGGCAGGGGGATTGCGAAGATATCATCGCTTTCATTTCGAATGCCATGGATCACGCTAGGCTGTCTTAGCCTGCTATGCGTGGGATCCCTGTTGCTGGCATGGTTTCGTCTCGATTTCAAAACACATCGCGACGACATGATTAGCAATAAGAAATGGTGCCAGCAGAACTGGAAGCGATATCTTGCGGAATTCGGTCAGGATGACGACCTGATTGTTCTCGCACGTAACGGGACAGAGCAGGAAAAAATCGCTGCTTTGGACGCCATCGCCCAACGGCTTGCCAGCCATCCCCAGGTTTTTGATCGGATTTTTTACAAGGTGGATCTTTCCGGCATACGGGACAGATCCCTCATGTTTCTGGAAAGCCCGCAGATTAAGGCAATTTCCGGACACCTGGCCAACATGGCCCCACTTCTGGAATTCCCTTTTGCCTGGAATTTATTCACGCTAAACAGCCTTACTGGCGAAGCTCATGCAAAGCTCAAACAACTGGAGGCCAGAGGTAGCACTACACAATCCGACCTGGCATTCTTTGAGCAATTTGCGAACATTATCCGAGCCGCAAGCAAATCCATCTCTGGTTCGGCGGAATACTCGAACCCCTGGATCGGGCTTTTACCCGCTGGAAATAATCACGAACAATCTCTTGATAAACCCAGCTACCTTTTTTCACCGGACAAATCACTTGCACTTTTAATGGCGAGACCCACCGCGGCAGAAGAAGGTGAATTTGTCACCTCGCGTCCAGCGGTTGACCTGATTCGCAAGATCATTAAAGAATATTCCTCCTCCAACCCCCGGGTTGAATTGGGGTTAACCGGCTTGCCAGTACTGGAAGCCGACGAAATGGCGGCATCACAATCAGACAGCACCAGGGCCTCCTGGATAGCATTTGCCGGGGTGCTCGGACTGTACATAATTGTCTTCCGATCCTGGCGTTACCCGGTACTAACCATTACAACACTGCTTGTAGGGACCATACTTTCACTAGGCTGGCTAACCCTGACAGTGGGCCACCTGAACCTGCTATCAGCCACCTTTGCGGTGATGCTGATAGGTTTGGGAGATTACGGCGTCCTTTGGGTAAGTGCCTACGATGAATCCAGAAAACGCAATCACGAACCTTTTGAAGCTTTGATGGAAACAGCCATCCGGGTGGGGCCAAGCATTTTTACCGCGGCATGCACTACTTCGCTGGCTTTTTTCGCAGCCATGCTTGCTGACTTCCAGGCTGTTTCTGAAATGGGTTGGATTGCCGGTTCGGGAATTCTTCTTTGCATGGCTAGTTGCTACACCACTCTTCCTGCCTTATTGGCAGTATCCGAAAGAAAAAACAGAATTATTAACGATTCCAGAATGATTCTGGCCATGCCGCAGGAACAGTCTGTATCCATATGGTTCCGATATCCGAAGGGATCAGTTTTCGTGAGTATTATTGGCACCCTACTCTTTCTGATTCCCGCGACAAAACTTTCCTACGATCACAATCTTCTTCATTTGCAATCACCCTCGCTGGATTCTGTCGTTTGGGAAAAACATCTTCTGGAGAAAATGCCACAGGCATCGTGGCATGCCGTAACCTTCACCGCAACCAGGGAAGAAGCCCTCGAATGGAAAAAGAAATTTGAATCCATGGCGGATGTGCAGATGGTGGCTGAAGTTGCAAGCCTCCTGCCCCAGGATCAATCAGCAAAAAAACCACTTTTGGAAGATATCCAGCACCGACTGCGACTTCTACCAAAACGGGGCAGCAAACCCGCGCACCCCACCGCAAATTCAGGCACTCTTCAAAAATCCCTGGATCAATTGGCAGCGGAAAAAGAGTGGGAAAAGCTTCCAGGCAAACTCAGCGAAACTGTGCAAGAAATAAAGAAATTCCAACAGGCCCTGCAGACAGCAGGTTCCAAGGCTAATTCGCTACTAAGGGCTTTTGAAGAACAGGTCACAGGGGACCTTATCGAGAACCTTCACAAACTCAGGGAAGTTTCAACCCCCAAGTCGATTACCGCCGACGACATTCCTGTTTCTCTTAGGCAAAGATACCTCAGCGATTCAGGCCAATGGCTGCTTCGCATTTTTCCAAGGCAGGATTTATGGCAATACGACAATCTGAAAGATTTCGTCAACAAAATCCAGCAGATGGATGCACGCGCCACTGGAAAACCCTTCACCACCCTCGAAGGCCTTCGCAGCATGAAAGCTGGCTTCCAATGGGCTGGCATATATGCATTGATTGCTATCGTGGGAGTTCTTGCCTGGGATTTCAGAAAACTATCCAAGGTACTAGTGGCCTTGATTCCTCTAGCCATGGGCACATGCATCACCATGGGCTGCCTTCACCTTTTGGGATATCACCTGAACCCAGCCAACATGATTGCTTTCCCAATTCTGGTGGGCGTGGGAATTGATAATGCGGTACACATCCTCCATGATTTCCATCAGAGGAACCGGGGGGTTTACTACAAGCCAAAATCCGCCACCCTGAAGGGGATTGCTGTTGCAGGCCTTACCACAGTACTGGGCTTTGGATCATTAATGTTTTCGACCCATTTAGGCTTGGCTAGCCTGGGCCTCATGCTGGCCCTTGGAGTAAGTGCCTGCATGGTTTGCTCCATATTTTGGTTACCAAACCTGCTGGGCCTAAGAAAACCAATTCAGGAAGTGGAAACCACCCCATCCCGGTTATCACGAAGAAAAACAGCCTAGTTCTGCTTTTCAAACCTTGCTTCCAGCCTGCCAGTGCATTGAATGGCTTTTACTTCTCCCGCTTCATTCTTCTCCACAATGAAGATCGGGTTGTCAAAGACAAAATCATTGGCAAAAAGCATGGCACCACCCAGCGAATCAAGATCCACTTTCAATTTTCCCAACGTG
>JBEGQX010000156.1:0-8853 GCA_041180805.1 Planctomycetota bacterium | reverse complement strand
CCCAAATGCCCCGCCCATGCCAATGCCTGCCGCACCACCCACGGCAGTCACAGGCAACCAATATCAAACCTTGCCCGGCAGGTTTTCCAAGGCCATGCTTAAAATTGACAGCGAAGTTAACGCCAAGTTTAAGCCCATTATCACCGTGGGAATGGATATCGATGAAATCAACAAAATAATTCCTGGTGTTGCAACCGCCATGGGTTCCATGAAAACTCCTGGTGGTGCCCCCGTTTCCCAAGAATTGATCAGCCAGGTGAAGGCAACCCCAAAGCTTGAGTACGGTTTTCTGGCCATGGGTAAGTTCGACCAGAGCGAGCAAGCGGTGGGGGTTGGAATTTTCAGCCGAGATCGCAAGCTTGGAAGTGAATTTATCAAGCTGATATTCCCTTTGGTGAAAAAGATGCCTTTCATGTTCAAAGAACTGAAAATGGATGTGGCAGAAGCGACCGAAGATCTGACCGGCCTTTCCCCTGATGGAACTCCCGCAGAGGGTGGACCCGGTGGTGCACCGCCACCAATGCCCGTTCCAGTTGGTGGGGAGGGTAATCCTGCCGGTGGCGCTGCGAAGCAGGGGACCCATGGTTTTGTAAATGCAACCGCAAAGTATTTTTCGGACATTGAAAGCATGGGCGTTTTCATCATGGCAGATCTGAAGTTACCACCAGCCATTGCGAATGAATTCGAAAAAGGCATGGGGGCTTCCATGATGGAAACCCGCAACAAGATGGAAGTCGGAGTGGTAAGAGCAAATCCACATTCTTTTGCAAAGGGGCTAAATTCCTATGTAAAGGAAAAGAAAGCTTTCCCCCGTGGGACTGCAATCGAGGCAACAAATGCTTCCAAATTCGGTTTGAAGATGCCTCCTGAAAAAAGGGTTGGCTGGCTAGCCGAGTTGCTTCCCCTTCTTTCCAACGGAGAATATCAGGCGTTTACCCGCAAGCTGGATAAGACCAAAGCTTGGAATGACCCTGCAAACCTGCCAATAGCCCGTATCTACATAGCGGAGTTCATGCATTCCGCCCCAGTGGATGGATTACCTTTGGTTCCTAGCCTTGAGAACCCCGGGGTGACCAATTTTGTCGGTGTTTCAGGTGTGGGCAGGGCAGCAGCCGACTATGATTCTGCCAATAAAAAACGAGGTGTTTTTGGTTACGATCGCATAACCAAAGTGGATGAGATCAAGGATGGCTTGGACAAAACTATTGCGGTAATCCTGACGCCCCAAAACAGGCATCAGCCCTGGTTGGCCGGTGGCGGTGCCACCATCGTTGGCATTCCAGAAAGTCCGGATGCTTTGGAGCAATTCCTGATTCTTGAGGATCCAAAGACCAAGGAAAAGTATGGCATTGCGATCATGGCGGATGGAAAGGTAAGAAAACTTACCAGCAAGATTACACCGGAAATCTTTAAAGCCCTTTGCACGGTGGATGGCGGGGAAACAGTCGATAGTCTGGATTCCATCGCCCCTGTCGTCAAAGAGCAATTGCCTGTTAGCTGAAGCTAAAAAGATTTAATCTTTAACAAGCTGTAGCTATTAAAGAAGGCCATGGCAGGATCTGTACTCCTTGCCATGGCCTTCTTTGTTTGTGTTTCGAAATACAAAAAAAGGTTATCAGGCTGGCTGGTGCTTGGTTTTTATGCCGGAAGCGATTCCTGCCACAGGTTGCTTTCGGGCCTTGACACTCCACCATTTTTCCTTTGGAAACAACCCAATTGCCAGCACCACAAGTTGGGAGATCCAAAACATCGTTAAGCCACGAGCTAGCTGGTCATTAAAACCATACGCATGAAGGCCAACGCCAAGTTGGTTGGTACCAAACCAGGACCAGCCGGTAACCATGTTTCCAACAATGGATAAGAGTGCGATTCCCCGATTTTTAACCATTCCACCCCAACGGGCATGGAGAATCACCGCATTCCAGATCACAATAAGCAGGGCCCCATTTTCCTTGGGATCCCACCCCCAGAATCTACCCCAGGATTGGTCCGCCCAAATACCACCAAGCACGGTCCCAATAAAGCTGAAAAGCATGGCGAAGCATATGATGCCATAGGTCATTTGCGTCAGGGATTTGTCGCTTTCCGCAGTTAGTGTGGGGGTAAATACACCCCGCAACACATAAAAAATTCCCAGAAAACCAGCCACAAAAGAGGTGGTATACCCTAGCGTGATGCAGGTAACGTGGGTCGCCAGCCAGAAATTAGTATCCAGCACGGCTTGCATCATTTCCAAGGTATCACCCTCTCCGCCAAGATGCTGGGCTATTAAAAGAGTCAATGCCCCCGTTACAGAGCCCACAATATTACCAACTCCATTTTTATAGATAGCCTCAAGGATCACGCAACCCAACACGCATCCCCAGCCTATAAAGACAGCGGAGGAATACAGATTGGTGACAGGCGGTCTTCCCTGAATGTACATACGTGCCAAAAGTGCCCAAGTGTGAACAATCAGGGTTAATGTGCAAAGCCAGAAGGCCGAACGATTGATGGATTCCGGCCGGAAAGCCCAGGCCAGCGCCGCTATCAAAAAGACAAAAATATAAAGCACAATGCAGTGGTAGAATGGGCTGAAGTGGTTGAAAAACACCTCGAATTTCGAGATGGCCGCTTCCGCCGGAAGGCTTTTATCGATGATCCCTCGATATTCTTCCAGTGATTTATTGAAATTACCGGGTTCATTTCTTTCGTAGGCCAGAATCATATTTCCAAAGGCCTTGGTGGCAGGATCATCGCGATTGGCGTTCTTCGCCTCGATGGCCGCCTGCATGAAGGGTTTCCATTCCAATTCCTTGTCAGCCGGAATAATAAGGGGCGTTTGCAAAGAAGCTATTTCAATGTAGGACTGCAAGTGGTGGGCCAATTGAAGCACACTACGATCAAGAGTGTTTCTTTTGGCTGGTTCCTTTTGCTCGGCAGCCTTGGCTCTTTCCTCAAGTGCGGGAAGCTGTTTTGCAAACTCGTTGATTGCATAGCGAAGACCCGGCCTGGGTTGCAGGGAAAGCACACCCAACAATTGATCGTTTTCAATGCGAATAACCTTAAGCTTTTCAGCGGTTCCCTTGTCGGAAAACCTGCTTGTCATCACATCCAGCAACCACCTTACCGCAGGTTGCCTTGCCCCACTCTCATCTTTGAAAGATTGGAAACCATCATTCATCACCATCAATGACACGCGCGCAAAAGTGTCTATTGGCTTGATTCTACCCCGGTCTACGACCGGAAGCTGCCCAAAGCCCTGAAGGTTAAAACTGTTAGCGGGCTGGCTGTTTGGTGCAGCCTGTGCAAACAGGTAAAGAAAACCACCAAGAACCACAATTCCCGGAAGCAGGTATTTATTAGCTTGCATGGTTTTCGGCCCTCTTCTTCATGAACTGGTTCAGGTGCATTCCAAAATGAATCAGCATACCAAAGGAAACCATTGCGCAGGAAAGGTAAGGCAGCAGCCAGCCCGGGTTTCTTACCACTTGCAAAATGGTGCCCTTGTCACCGGGAAGGAATCCCGATTGATAAAAGGTTTCCCCTTCATAGCGCAGGGGATTGTTCATGGAAATCAGGGTTTCAAAGCTATCATTTCGCGCGGGGTCCACCAACTTTACCTTGCTGGAAAAGTTCTTGGGTGTGTTGGTGCCCAAGTATCGTTCGTGTTTGAATTCGATCAGTTCCATTTGAAATGGCTTGTAGGAGCGTTTCATGCGCAGGGCCATCTGCAGCTTTTGGCCTTCCGAGGTTATCACTTCCTGGGTTGGTTTGGTGCTGGAGAGGGAAAGCCATACCGAAGCCAGGTAGACACCATTTTCCTGGCCAGATTTTTTGTCAATAAGGCGAATATAAGCGGATGGCAGATCAATCTTCTGGTCTGAGGAAGTTCCTGAAACCTCGGGTTTGCTGATTGCAACCACGCTCATCCCGTCGCCCTTGGTAGCCAGGTTTCCCTGACTGGTATTTTCACTGATGGAGGAGTTGTTCATGTACTCCAGCACCTCGATATCGAATGGCAGGGCAGGGTCGGAAAGCTTTCCCTTGTTTCGAATCAAATGGTTCGGAATCACCACCACTTTTTCAGACTTCGGATTGGAAAGGTCCGAGAAAGCCAGTTCCGGGCCATTGATTTTGCCAAGAAAACCCGAGGTTTCCCTCAATTCCAGGTAATTGGTGGCTCCTCCTTGTTCCATGGTCATATTGCCTTCCACGGCGAACAAGCCGGTGACCAGTTCACCAATCATTAAAACAATCAAACCAGAGTGAATCATGAGAATACCAGAGCGTTTCCAGTTGAATTTGAACCGCACAGCATGAGCCGCCAGCAGATTGATCAGCAGCAGGAAACCCACCGTCCAACCGCCCGGAAAATAAAAACCGCCACCCCATTGAGTGGTGGGAGGAACCCACCTGAAAGCTTGGAAGAACCTTACAAACACCTGACTTGGTACAAAAACGAAAAAGGACCGGAAGTAATCGGTGACAGCGGTCCAGGTTGGATTATCCACCTGTGCCAGTGTGCCGGCAAATACGAGGAACAAAGAAAGCAAAAAAAGTATGACTGTCAGTCGCAAGGATGCCAGTGTTAAAAGCAATTTTAAAAACCCTGTGGGCTTGTAACTGCTGAAGGATTGATCACTCATGGTTTGGCTCCTTCCGAAAAGCCAAGCGAGGTAATGAACTTTTCAAAATTGGTTTTTTGTGCCGCTGCCAATGCTGCTGGGCCACGCAGTTTTATAAACCAAGTGGTATTTTGAGTTCCTATGATTCCGCCCAATATCGATTCCTGCGGGCTTGTTATCTCAATGAGCAGCGCATTACCAGAAGAGTGATCCACTTTCTTGGTATTTTTAGCGATTTCCTCGGGACTCCACGGGGCAAGGTTTAACTGTGTTCGCCAGCGGTTGATGTTACTTTCCAATCCGCCAGCATTACCCGCCAATGGCGTTACTGTCACATCTAGTTTAGAGCCATCCTTGGAGTGGCGCAGGGTTAGTACGCTCATGGGTAGATTGGCGATTTGATCCCAGCCTTCAGGTTTTTGGAACTTGCTTACGGAAGGCAGGCCATTATTACCAAGGGTTGGCTGTTCCGGTCTTGGTGTAGGCGTCTTGCCCATTTTTGCGAAAGGTGGCATTCCCATGCCTTTTTTGCCACCCGGGCCCGTGAAATCTGCAAGGATTGCATCGGAACCATGAATGGTTGTTTTTTTGATGAATTTGCCCAAGTCACCATCAGATACCGCTTCCAACCCCACTTGTTCACGCCAGCGGTTGATATTTGCAAGTACGCTGCCGGAATCCTTGCCAAGTTTGATCACCGTCAGTTCAAATTTCGGGTTGGTTTGGGGCAGGGGAAGCAGGGTGGCAAATCTTAAATCGCTGGTGGCGCCTTTCTGCCAGGAGGCAGGCGCTTCAAAAGTTAACGGAGTAGTTTCACCCGCTTTTTTGAATTGCACACTTTGAAGGAATTTGTCGTAATCCTTTTCCACGGATTCCACATCAGGAACCGAACCCATCAACTTGAAAAACCAAGTGGCGTCACCCTGCTGAAAAATGGCAGCCAGAAGTCTTACTGGGCCAGTGGGGCTTTCCTTGCTTTTACTTTCAATTCTTGCCACTTCGTAGGAAGTGATTCCTTCTTTTTGGCAGCCTGTCTGTGATAACAGGGTAACGCAAACTAGGATTGCGATACCCCTGTGCAAATGCTTCATTGAATTCCTGACTAATTTTGGATATTGCATTTCAACCGTGGTGAGAAAGCCAACAAAACCCTGACAAAAGATCAGGCATCTAGCATTAGAATCATTGTAGCGGTTTGTCGTTAAAATCTTGTAACGGATTTTCCAATGCTTTGGCTTGTTCTTCTGCCTTGCGTGTTTGCTCCCTTTGTAGCAATGCGTTTCTGGTGCGAATTTGGGTTTGCTGGTACGAATAGGCAGACCAGGTTCTTGCGGCATTCCATAAGGCCAGTCCCATGGCAAGCCAGCCAGCGTTGATATTAGAATTGCCAATTTTTAGCGAATAGCCCTGACGCCCGGTAAAAGGTTCATAAAAAAGCAACCCAAAGGCAATTAAAAACCAAAATACTCCCATTACCAAATTCACCATGTCTTGCTCCATCCTGTGATGTTAAAGCAATTTCATTATCGGGGGGAATTCATTGCCAAACAATACTTTTTCTTGCCTCTACTTTCGCAAGCAAGGATAATCCTTCCTTTGGATGAACAATAACATGGGAGAAAACAATGAGCTTTGAAACCCTGGATGCAGATACCTGGGCCCTGTTGAAAAAATATGACACCCCCACCGTTTGCAATGTTTGGGAACTTCTGGATGTAAGACCAAGAACGGCAGGTTACATGGACCGCAGAATTACCGCTGCTTTTCCATCCCTGCCCCCCATGGTGGGTTATGCCAGTACTGCTACTTTTCGTTCGGCAAACCCACCGAGGTCTGGGAATGTTTATGCGGGTTTAAGCGCGCAATTAAAAGATTTTGAGCGCTACCCTGGACCCGCTGTGGTGGTCTTTCAGGATATGGACGATCCTAGTGCCGCTGCCACATTTGGTGAGATTATGTGCACCACCTACAAGACCTTTGGTGCAGCAGGGCTTATTACCAGTGGTACGGGCAGGGATTTGGACCAGGTTGCCGCGATTAATTTCCCTGTATTTACCGCGGGAACCGTTTGTGCGCACGGATACTGTCAGGTGGTGGATGTCGGAGTCCCTGTTCACGTTGGCGGTATCAGTATCCAATGTGGTGATATCATCCATGCCGACCGCAACGGGGTGACCACTATTCCCACCAATGCCGCTCGTCTTGTCGCGCAAAGTTGCGAGGAATTCATGCAGGCGGAGGCGGTAATTCTAGAATATCTGAAAGGAACAAAGCCCACCATTGAAGGCTTCAGCAAGGCTCAGGAAGAATGCAAAAACAGGATTAAAAAGCTTGGCGAAAAGATGCGCAAAAGCTTCTGTGTCTAATCTTATTTCGCAAGGTAGATGATGGTGACTTGCGCCTTCATGTTGGTCGGGTTTGCCACGATCAATTGCAGGGGTGATGCCTTGTCGTTTTTGATTTGAAGGGCGCTGACATCACCTTTCTCATCTTCAACCTCCACAATTTCACCAGTGGCTTTTTTGACCACTTGCAAATCCAGGTCATCCGTATGGACAACCGCGGCCAGGATCACAAAAAGTTTTTTATCGGTTGGCTCAAGATCCAGCACCCGGTTGCCGTTTGGTCCGATAAGTATGGACTGGGTGCTTTTTTCCATGTTTGTGATCATGGGGCTGAAACCCATCTTTGTATATTGAGCCAGTGATTCCTTAAGTTTATCCTTGGCGGTTTGTTCATCTTTTTTAGATGGTGTGTCGTCATCCTCCATGGCAAGGGCATTCTCTCCCTGCACCTTTTCCAATAACTCGTGAACAGCGGAAACCTCCAGAGAGAAGTTCAGGGATTCCAATGCAATTCCGCCCTTGTCGGCGCTTTTTCGAATTATGAATGTGTTCACGCCGATGACCCTTCCAAAATCATCGAAAAGTGGCCCACCGCTGTTACCAGGGTTTAGTGCCACAGTAACCTGAAGGAAATTACCCCCCATGTTGTTCATTTTGCGGCCGGTGGCAGAAATAATTCCATCGCTTAGTGTCCGTGTGAGAATCTGGTTGCCACCACCGGGGTGACCAATGGCGAAAACTTTCTCACCGACCTTGGGCTGGTGCTTGCGTGGCGCAAGTTGAACCGGGCGGATATTGTTCTCGTCCAGAAGAGTCCTTGCCCCATGAACATCAATGATTGCGAGATCGGCAGTGGGATGAACGGCAACAACTTTGCAAATGGTGGGGTTTATTTCCCATGTCTTTTCCATGTTGTCGTCGGTGGTTTTGTAGAAACGGGTTGTCACACCCTTTTTGCCCGAGCCATCCACAACATGGCGATTGGTTACAACAAAATAACGATTTTTCGATTCGATCAGGAAACCCGAACCCGAGGAATTGCGTTCCATGTTTTTGATCAGAGGCACCGACGGCGCAACCTGTGCGAACAGATCCTTTAATTCCATTTTGGCAGGTGGTTTGTTAGGCTTCCCATCCGGCACTGCGTTTGCCGCCCCATTTGACGCTTGGGGATTCACCATGGCCAAAGCGGCTGTTTGCGGAGAATCCCGGAATAAATCACAAGCCCAGGTGAGTTGTTTTTGTCGGGCGTAAAAATCCTTGAGAGACGTGGCAAAATCAACCTGCAATTTGCCTTCGGGGGATAATTGCATGCCAAACTCAGCGCTATTGGAATCTGCCCGTCCTGCCAGAATGCAAAGGGTTTGAAATGCCGATTGGACTTTGGCCTGCTTATCTTCACCAAGAATTAATTTTTCCTGAAAGTTAGTTCCCATCGCCTGAATGCGAAGATCGGTCGGCGCCGGTTGTTGGATTCCTATTCCCTTGTCCAAGGTTGGCCTGGCTTTTACTCCCTTGAAAACCTCGTTAATTTCAGGCTTGCCTTGAAATGGCTCACTTTTTTGCTCGTTCCACACTTTTATCAAATAGCCAAAATCAGCTAACGATTCGCAAACCATCATGTCCACCATCACATTTTCCGCAGTCATTTCTTCTGGCAGGCTGTTTTGGAATTCCTTGAGGGATTCAGATGGTATGTATTTCAAAACATCCGATGCCTGTTTGATTAATGCCTGGCCCCTTCTTTCCATCAGGTATTTTCGGATTTCATTCTCGGCAATTGGTTTCCCCATGGAATGGGTTTTGGCCAAACCAGTGGCGGCTTCAGGGCTATTAAGGTTGTCTGATGTGTGCTTCAATGCGTTGGCTTTCAAGGACCAGATCATCGCCCTGAATTTTCC
>JBEGQX010000155.1:0-10184 GCA_041180805.1 Planctomycetota bacterium | reverse complement strand
AGCGGATTGCCTGATGCGTCCAGCATGGCTTGGGTGATGCGTAGTTCATATTTGCCATTGGGGGCCAAGGGGGGGCCAAGCTGTTCGCGCAGGTTGACACCAAGTTTCACACGGCCCGGATGAAACCAGAGATTCAAGCGGGTATCACTATCGCTCCACAATTCGGTCCTGCGCCAGGGGTCTTCCACCGCTTTGCCATCTGGACCGATCAGCACAATCTGGTCGAATATTTCCCTGCTTTGTCGCATGGGTCCGGAGAAAACAATGGTGAACTTGAGGAGGTTTGCCGGCAGTACTTCAGCGCCTGGGTAAACGCGAACCACATGCACGGGCCTTTGGGGTTTGGCAGCCGGAACCTTCCAGAGAGCCGATTTTCCTTGGGAGGTAGTGGCACGGTAGGTGGCGCCGGCAGAAAGCGGATGCGATGGTACAAAAATCAGAAACCCTTCAGCAACCCGGTAGTTACCAAACAGGTTTGCCCCCTGGGTTTTGGTGGTTTCATCGTAAAGACCAAAGGCAAGAATTCGGGCACCTTCCTTTTCGGGAATAGGACCGTTTTTCGCCCTGTAAGGGGAATCCTGTTCCAGACCCAGGCGAACCTCCACCTCGGCTGGATTACCGCGGGTTGAAAAAGAAGGCGGCATCGCCATCAGCAACGCCGCCAGGAAAACTGTCTTCAGCATGAAATCACCAGCTTATGGAAGCTGAAGGGCCTTTAGGGTTAGAACGCCCTTGTCATCCTCCTGGATCACCAGGGCCTTGTCATCGCCTAGCTTGTCCATGTGGGAAACGCCATGAAACTCGGGGATCATCTTCACCTTTTCGGTACCTGGCTCGCCCTTGCCATCCAGGCGCTTCAGTGCCTTTTCATTGATATTGCTGTTTTCGCTGATCACACCGATATCAATGCGGGCGGTCCAGTATGGACTGGGGCCAAAAGGCTTGCGCTGATGATGAAAGCGGAAGGTGTTCACCAGCACATAGGTTTTGCCATCCTTCTTGTAGGTGAACATGTGCAGAGGCTTGTTGCCTGAACCAAGTTCCACAACACTTTGGCCCTTTACCTTGGCATCCTGCGTAAAGGCATCGAGCGGATACTTGACCAGCGGGGTGCAGGAAAATGCGCCAACCAGATACTTCTTGCCATCTTCTTCGTAGGGCATCAACACGGTCATCGGGGCCTTTGTTTCCCATTTGTTGTGCGCCACATGGAAAGTCTCGGCACTGGTCAGGATCACATCGGACTGCTTTTCCAGGGGGGTGTAAACACAGAAAAGCTTGCAGGCAAATTCCTCGCTGGCCACGCCGCTGACCAGCAAACGATCCATGCTCCAGGCCAGGTCGGTGATCTTGTTCAGGGAACCACCCGAGCCCTTGGGCAGGGAAACGGTTTTGTAGGCAACATTATCCAGTGAGAATTCCTTGATCTCGCCGTTGCCATCCACGGTGATCATGTGTTCTTTCTTGTTATCCTGCCGGCGAACCGCAATGAAAGCCTTGCCTGTCTTGGGATGGCTGGCGAAATGGATCATTTCAAGATCCTTCGCGGTTATGCCAAGCTTCTGGGCGATCTTGCCCTTTAGGTCTGCAACCTGGGCTGTCCACTTTTGGACTTCCTTCTCCTTGGTATCAATCAGCACCACCTGTGCGGACTTTCCATCCCCCACCAGAAGCACACCATCGGGTGAGAACGAGATGACATCGATCGACTGGATCTTGGGCTTGCCCTGCTGCAATTCCGCAGCCTGGCCCACCAAGCCTGCTACCAGCAGGAATGCTGCTGCAGCCACTTTCATTAGATAGGAATTCATGCTATTTCTCCTGCGGGGTTATGAATGGAATGAATCTTGTTTTTAACCCCATGGCAAGGGCAAGTCCATAAGAAAACAAGATTCACACCACGGTTCTCATGGCCTTCTCACCGAACAACCGGAGATGTTTCATGGCATGCATATTGTTTCCCCTTTTCATGATGCATCTTAGCGAAATTACCGCTGTGGAAGCGCCTTCCATTATTTACTCGACTGC
The DNA here is from genome assembly GCA_041180805.1 of Planctomycetota bacterium. GTDB lineage: Bacteria > Planctomycetota > Planctomycetia > Gemmatales > Gemmataceae > JBEGQX01. The sequence continues at coordinate 8,156 of JBEGQX010000155.1, read as the reverse complement.
CTACCCAGGCATTCAGGCCGCCCTTGATGCCAACCCAAACCGGGTGATTCATGTGCCAGCGGGGGACCATGTGATCTCTGCCAAGATTCGCATTCGTGGAGAAAATAGCGGCCTTGTTGGCCCAGGCAAAATCATTCAGAGCAACCCGGAACAACCTATATTGGAAATCGAGCGCACCCAGGGCACGCTGATCCGCGACCTGACATTGACCCGACCGGATGGCAAAACGGAAACCAATGCCGAGGCGATACTGGCCATGCAGTGCGACGGGCTTGTGCTGGAAAACATCAAGGTGATCAACAATCGCACACGCTCCTCCTCCGTGGCCCTAAGGGATTGCAAAAACTGCAGAATCGCCAAATGCACCATTCGCAATTATTCACGCATCACCGTGGATGACCGCACCGCCAACACCGAACTGTACGGCTACGCGTTTCAGTGCATAGATGGTTCCGGCATCGTGGTGCGTTCCAGCACCGGAACACTGATCGAGGGAAACACCATTGTGGAGGAACACCTTCGCCCCACGGCCGAGAACCGCAAGAAATACAGCCTGGGCAAGATCATCAAAAAACTGCCACAGAAGCCTGCCGCCGTGAATGCAAAGCTTTGGGAGGAAGAATACACGGACAACTGGCACCAGGGTTCCGCGTTAGCGGTGACATCACCCGAAAGCACCGACCTGACCCGTATTCTGGGTAATCACATTCAGAATGCCGCCCAGGGGATCGATTTGCATTGCGACCGTGCCATTGTCTCGCAGAACATCATTGATAACGCGTTCATCGGCATGAAAGCCATGCATGGTTCCCGCAACATTTTGATCACAAGCAACCAGTTTTCCCGCAACGACCTTTGGGCCATCGGACTGATGCCAGGCGCGGCGGCACATGCAAAGAATACCGATGGTGGTTCCATCGTGGCAAACAACATTGTTTCTGACTTTGGCCACGGCGATGCCCATTGGATCTGGGGCCCGGAACGCTCCCCGCTGAAGTTCGACAACGGCCAGCAATCGGATGACCCCCCGCTGACCGATGTGATCATTCAGGGCAACCTGGTTTATAATCCGGATAAACCAAGGTACAAATACGCCGTGATCATTGCAGGGGGCCCGAATACGCCAAAGGGATTGCAATTCAGCAACAATCATTTCCCCGCGGGCACCCAGGGCGTGGCCAACCGGGAACTCAAGCCATAGCCCAATGGTCATTAATCGAAGGGAACAGGGGTTCGGGAAGAATCCCTTGGTAATGACATTTCACTTCATCTACCATTTAGGGAGCTTTTACCTGCCTGTATCAAGCCTGGGGAACCCCCGCCATGCGAACACATCATCCTATGATCTTCACAGCCATTCTTTTTACCGTCATGCAGGCCCTGGGCGCAGACAGACCACCTGTTAGCAAGCCACGCCAGACCAGTGGCGACAAGGTTGTACAGCCAGACTGGAAAGAACATTTGCAGGTCACTGTTGGCCTGAAAGATGCCGACATAATTGGTAACGACCACAAGGCAATCCAGGCGGCGGTGGATTACGTAACCCGCCTTGGAGGAGGAACTGTAAAAGTAAAGAAAGGCACCTACCGCCTTCGCAATGCCATTTATCTTTCCTCCAATATTCACCTGGTTGGTGAAGGCAACGATACGATCCTGATCAAGGAACCCTCGGCCACCACCACTCTGCAGGAAGACAGTGATTGGTACGACCAAGAAATCACATTGAAGGATGCGGCCGGCTTCAAGGTGGGGGATGGTGTCTGCCTTCGCTCCAGAGACGCAAAGACAGGGGTTCCAACGGTGCTGAAACGAACGCTGGTGGCCCGCAGCGGAAATCGCTTCAAGCTGGACAAGGCACTGCGGGAAAACCTTTGGCAGATGAACAATGCCACCTGTAGCAGCCTTTTCCCCATCCTTACCGGGGAATACATCGAGAACATTCGCATTGAAAACATCGTACTGGATGGCAACCGAAGCAGGAACGATGAACTGGATGGCAATTATGCGGGTTGCATCTTCCTGCAAGATTGCGGCCAGGTCGTAATCAACGGTGTGACCGCACGCAACTACCATGGCGATGGAATCAGTTGGCAGATCTGCCACGATGTGACCGTGGAAAACTGTGTTTCCGAAAATAACAAGGGCCTTGGCCTGCACCCCGGCTCCGGCTCTCAAAGGCCGATCATCCGTAATAATGTGCTGCGCAACAATGACATTGGCATTTTCTTCTGCTGGGGAGTGAAGTACGGCCTGGCGGAAAAAAACACCATCGATGGAAACAGGGTGGGGGTTTCCATCGGCCACCGTGATACCGACAACCTGGTTACGGAAAACACCATCACGGGCAGCAAGCTGAACGGGGTGCTTTTCCGACCCGAGCGAGGACCATCCTTTGCAGGGCACCGCAACCGGATTGAAAACAACCGCTTTATCGACAATTCGCCCGAGGGTGGAAATGTGATCGACATTCAGGGCGGCACAGAATCCATCACCATCCGCAAAAACGAGTTCAGTGAATCCCGGCAGGGGAAAGAACGCCATGCCATCCGTCAGGGTTCCGAAACCAAAAACATTCTGCTAGAGAACAACCAGATCAGAGGGTTGCAACCATGATGCGATTTATATTTGCCTGCCTGGCCTTTGCCTACATAGGAATTCTTGGTGCAGCAGAGCCTGTCAGGCCAATGGACATTGGCAACCGCAGGGAGTTGTTCATCGATCGATTCCTCATCGAAAAGATGGAAGGCACGCAACTGAAGTTGCATGAACCCCAGTTGACTCCCGCCATGACCGAACCCGCCAACAACATGGAATACGGCACAGTGATCAGGGATGGTGACCTTTTCCGCCTTTACACACGGGATGGGCGCGGTGCCAAATTCGATGGCGACAAAAGCGAGGTCACACGCTACTGCGAAAGCAAGGATGGCATTCATTGGACCAAGCCCAACCTCGGTCTTTACGAGGTGGATGGCAACAAGAATAACAACGTGATTTTGCATGAGAAAAGTGTCTGCCATAACTTCTCGCCTTTTCTTGACACCCGGCCCGGCGTGAGTGCCAACGAAAGGTTCAAGGCACTGGCGGGAACCATTCTTCGCAACCCGGGTGGCGGGCTGATTGCGTTTGCCTCTGCCGATGGAATTCATTGGCGCAAATTGAGCGACAAACCCGTAATGACCAAGGGTGCGTTTGATTCGCAGAATGTCTCTTTCTGGTCGGAAACAGAAAAGAAGTATGTTGCCTATGTTCGCACCTTTACCGCGGGGGTCAGCACAGCAACAGAATGGCGCTTGGATGGCCTTCGCAGCGTTTCACGCGCCACTTCGGATGATTTCATCCATTGGACAGAACCAGTGCCCCTGAACCCAAACTTTCCCGGCGAGCACATCTACACAACCCTGACGCACCCGTATTTTCGCGCACCGCACATTTATATTGCACTGCCAACCCGCTTTCATCCGGGGCGTGGCCAAAGCACAGACATCATGTTCATGACCGCCAGGGGCAATGTTCCATTTGACAGAACCTTCCGCGAGGCATTTATTCGGCCCGGCTTGGACCCAGCACGGTGGGGCAACCGTTCCAACTATGCGGCACTGAATGTGGTTCCCACCGGCCCCACTGAGATGTCCATCTATACCACCCCATTTCGACGCTTCACCATGAGAACGGATGGATTTGCCTCGGTCCATGGGGGAGCAGACCCGGGTGAGATGCTTACCAAGCCATTGCTGTTCACTGGCAAAGAGCTTTCCCTGAATTTCTCAACCAGTGCGGGGGGCAGCGTAAAGCTGGAAATCCAGGATAGCTTGGGCAAACCCATTCCTGGGTACACTCTGGAAGAATGTCAGCCTTTGGTGGGCGACAGCATCGACCAGACCATCAGGTGGAAGAAGAACAAGGATGTATCCCAACTGGCCGGCAAGGCGGTCAGGCTTCGGTTTGTCATGCAGGAAGCCGACCTGTTCGCCCTGCAATTCAGATCAGACAAAGGTTCTTGAAAAATGTATTTTGGCCAGCAGGTCATCCATCTTGCAGGAACAATTTTATTTATTGGCACTTAATGAAAAACGGACAAAGCTTTCATAAAGGCAGGGGACTCAGAAATGGAATTGTGGTTGGTCCCTTGAATCACATCCATGGTTGCAACGCCGGGGGCAAAGGCTTTGAAAAGGTTTAAGGTGCTTTGCATGGGAATAATCTCGTCCCTGTCAGCCGCCAATATTTTGGTTGGGCAACTAACCCGGGACGCCCACTGGATGGAATCGTAACGATCCTTTAGCAACCAGCGAACCGGTAGGAACGGAAACTTCTGGCATGCAAGGTTCAGGATGCTGTCATAGGGGGTGATCAGCACCAGTCGTTCCACATTTTGTTTGTTGGAGGCAAGCCAAACTGCAATTCCAGTACCAAGGCTTCTTCCAACCAAGGTGATCCTCGAATGCTTTTTGGCAACCATGTCCAGCAAGGCTTGGGCATCCCCCAGTAAATCTTTCTCTGTTGGATTTCCACCACTACCCGAATAACCCCTGTAATGAGGCATATACAGGGCATGGTCAGGGAAAGCATTCGCAAAATCCGCAAGGGAATAGGAAACATCCTCGGCGTTTCCGCCAAAATAAATCAGGGCCTTGTCTCCTTCCTCCGGCTTGCAACAAACCTTCAGGCTGACTCCCCCAACTGCCATGGTTAAAAGGCTTGGAACACGCACGCCGCCCACAGGTGTTGGAAAATAAAGGAAAGACCTTTGCATGAAATATAGCAATGAACCCAGCCCCACCCAGGTTCCAAGCAATACAGAAACTGTCATCACCAGTATTTTTACCATGCCTACAGGATATCCCATGGATGGCAGGGATTCAAAACCGTTGTACAGGGCTTTACGGAGTTGCTACCATGGAATTACTTTGCCGTTATGATTCATCCCGCCGGCCGGAGTGAAAATGTCTTCCATGCATGCCATTTACCTGCTTGCCCTGACCACGCTGTCAGGGGCGGACAAGCCAGTCGATTTTAATCGGGACATTCGCCCGATTCTTTCGGAGAACTGTTTTTACTGCCATGGTCAGGATGCTAACAAACGCAAGGCTGACCTGCGATTGGATGTTCGCGAGGATGCCATAAAAGCCGGTTCGATCACCCCCGGAAGCCTTGCCAAAAGCGAGTTGGTAACACGCATTCATTCCACGGACGCCGGCCTGGTTATGCCCCCGCCCAAGTCCAATCGTCGCTTGAATGCGGATCAGAAAAAATTACTCGAGCGCTGGGTTCAGGAAGGTGCTGTCTACAATACGCACTGGGCCTTTGTGAAACCGAAACGCCCTGGATTGCCTTCCGTTAAAAACAAGGATTGGATTCGAAATCCGATCGATGCGTTTGTGCTTGCCAAACTCGAGCAAGCCGGACTTTCCCCATCCCCTGAAGCGGACCGCACAACACTGATCAAAAGGCTTTCCATCGATCTTACCGGCCTGCCCCCTTCACCAGCCGAGGTGGAAACCTTCCTGGCGGATAAAAGTGATAACGCCTACATGAATGCAGTCGATCGACTGCTTGCCAGCAGGCATTATGGCGAACGCATGGCACTGGGCTGGCTGGATGCCGCGCGTTACGCAGACAGCAACGGTTTTCAGCAGGATGGTGATACCTGGCAATGGATCTGGCGGGATTGGGTGGTGTGCGCCTACAACGAAGACCTGCCTTTCGATCAGTTCAGCACCTGGCAGCTTGCTGGTGATCTTTTGCCCAATGCAACCAACGATCAGAAAATAGCCAGCGGGTTCAACCGCAATCATATGCTCAATGGCGAGGGCGGTGCCATTCCGGAGGAACAGCGTTTCGTCAATCTATTTGACCGCATGGACACCACCGCGACCAACTGGCTGGGACTTACCATGGCGTGCGCGCAATGCCACGATCACAAATACGATCCCATTACCATGAAAGATTACTACAGCCTGATGGATGCGTTCAATCGGGTGCCGGAAAGGGGAACACCCCAGTTCTTCTCTTCACGCATCCGGGTGGCACCACCCTTTGTGGAATTACCCACCGAGGAAAACAAGGCCCGTATGGATGAACTTGAAAAACTAATCAAGTCATTGGAACCCGCCGAGCAAAAAGTGGTTCAAGAGGCTTTCACGAAATGGAGCTCTGAGGTCCGGCAGGATGAGAAAAAACGCAAGGACCTTCCAGAACCTGTGCAAAAACTTTTGCAAAAAAACCAGGATCAACTCAAAGCCGAAGAGGCCAAATCGCTGCAGGATGGTCTTCGAAAGCATTTTGATGAGAAGGTAAAGACCGGCCTGGTGGGAAGCGCGCCAGAAGTATCCAAGGTTGCCACCCTGCGTAAACAGTTGGCAGATTACAAGGCCGATAAGTTGCCACGGGTAATGATCATGAGCGATTCGAACCCGCGGGAAACCAAGATTCTTGATCGTGGGGAATACCTGAATGGACGGGAAAAGGTATCCTTCGCCATCCCGGCGTTCCTTCCAAAAATGCCAGAGGGCGCTCCCCAAAACCGACTCGGTTTAGCCCAGTGGTTGTTCAGCCCCGAGCACCCTTTAACCGCTCGAGTACAAGTTAACAGGCTCTGGCAGCATTTCTTCGGACAGGGCATTGTCAAAACTGCGGAAGACTTCGGCGTTCAAAGTGAATACCCAATCCATGGGGAACTGCTGGACTGGCTTGCAGTGGAATTCCGCGAAAACGGCTGGAGCACCAAAAAGCTTCTCAAATTGATCGTCACCAGCAACACTTACCGCCAGGCTGGCAATGTTACCGCAGAGCACAAAGCCAATGACCCCGAAAACCGCCTCTATTCCAGATCCAGCCGTTATCGGATGAGTTCCATGCTGTTAAGGGACTGGGCACTTGCAAGTTCCGGACTCATCAACCTGAAGATCGGAGGGCAACCCGTATACCCCTACCAACCGGATGCAGTGTGGGAGGCTCTGGCCATTACCAAGGAAAGGGATTTCACCTATCCGGCATCCAAGGGTGAGGACCTGTACCGCAGAAGCATTTACACTTTCTGGCGGCGCACCGTTGGACCCGCAAACATCTTCGATACCTCCAACCGACAGACCTGCAGGGTTCGCCAATCAACAACCAGTACCCCGCTTCATGCGCTTACCATGCTGAATGATCCCACCTGGGTGGAGGCATCCAGGCATCTGGCCCAGCAGTCCTTGAAAACAACTTTGGATCTTGAAGGCAAACTGTCACAGGCCTTTTTCCGGGTCATGTGTCGAAAGGCAAACGAAGGCGAACTCAGAGTCCTGAAAAAATCTTTCGAGAAGCAGTTGGCTATCTTCCGGGCAGATGATGCAGGGGCAAAAGCCTTGCTTTCCATGGGTGAAAGCAAGCGGGATGAATCTTTAAACCCCGCCGAGCATGCCGCATTCACGGCAGTATGCCTGGGATTGTTCAACCTCGATGAAGCAATGACACGGGAATAAAAACCATGATGAAAAAAAACAGTCTTATTCCAACTCGCAGGGAAATGCTGGGCTCCATGGGAAGTGGTCTGGGCATGGTGGCATTGGCCTCCATGCTTGGAACGGGCAAAGCCCAAGGCGCGGATAACGCCCCACCCGGGGGAGCGTTCGTACCCGGCCTGGCTGATCTGCCACATCATGCCGCCAAAACCAAGCGTGTGGTGGTGCTTTGGCAGGGTGGCGGCCCTTCCCATGTCGATTTGTTTGATGAAAAGCCCGTGATGAAGCAAATGGCTGGCAAGGATATTCCCGAAACAATCCGCGGTAGCACCCGCCTTTCCACCATGTCTGCCAGTTATGCCAAGTGGCCCTGTGTGCCTGCGATCAAGCCTTTTCGGAAATATGGCAAGAGTGGAATTTCCCTGAGCGAGATGCTGCCCAATGTTGGAAGCATAGCCGATGATATATGCGTGGTGCGAAGCATGAATACCGAGGCGGTCAACCACGCCCCGGGTGTAACCTTTTTCATGACAGGCGCACAAACTCCGGGAAGACCCAGCATGGGTTCATGGCTTTCCTACGGACTTGGCTGCGAGACGGATAACCTGCCCACCTTTGTGGTCATGACATCCTCCGATAGTGGCAAAACCTGTGGGCAGCTTTTCTTTGATTATTATTGGGGCAGTGGTTTTCTTCCGAGCAGGTTTCAAG
>JBEGQX010000154.1:0-4824 GCA_041180805.1 Planctomycetota bacterium | reverse complement strand
ATGGCTTAAATAGTTTGACTGAGCCAGAAAATTGAGCATACTGAACAAAGTGATTTCCCGCCTTGAAATTATTCATTTGGAGAAAATCAATGATTCCGTTCATGGATCGTAGAGAGTTTGTGAAAGATAGTGTGGTGGGTGCGGCCATAGCAGCCGCTGGGCTGGATTTTTCCAAGGTTGAAGCCCGTGCCGCAGTTCAGGAAAAAACAGATATCGGCAGCCAGCTTCGGGTGGCGGTAGTGGGTGTGAATGGCCGTGGCATGTCGCATGTGGGTGGTTTCGCTGGCAAGAACAACTGTGCCATCACTACCGTATGCGATTGCGATGAAGCCGTAATTGGCAATGCCATGAAAACCGTGGAAAAGGCACAGGGTAAGGCGCCCAAGTTCGTAAAGGACTTCCGCAAGGTTTTGGATGACAAAGAGATTGATATCGTCAGCATTGCCACCCCAAACCACTGGCATGCCTTGATGGCGATTTGGGCCATGCAGGCCGGCAAGGATGTGTATGTGGAAAAGCCTGTCAGCCACAATGTGAGCGAAGGCCGAAGAATTGTGGAGGCTTCTGAAAAGTACAAGAAAATTTGCCAGACCGGAACCCAAAGCAGATCCATGCCCGGAATGAGGCAGTCGGTGGAGTTCGCCAAGTCGGGCAAGATTGGCAAAGTCAGCCTTACCAGGGGCCTTTGCTACAAACCCCGTGGAAGCATCGGAAAAACCATGGGCGAACAGGCGATTCCAAAGACGTTGGATTATGACTTGTGGTGTGGACCCGCCCCCATGAATCCCCTGCACCGCAAGCGCCTGCATTACGATTGGCACTGGACATGGGATTACGGCAACGGTGACCTTGGCAATCAGGGTATTCACGAGATGGATAAAGCCCGTTGGGCATTGGGCAAGATGGAGCTGCCCAAGGGTATCTTCAGCCTTGGCGGTCGTTTTGGTTACGATGATGATGGCGAAACCGCAAACACCCAGGTATGCCTTTTTGATTACGGTGACAGTTCGCTTATTTTTGAAGTTCGCGGCCTGGCCACCAAGGATTTTATGGGTGCGAAGGTTGGGAACATTTTCTACGGCACCGAAGGTTATGTGGTTTGCCCGAGTTATTCCTCAGGTATTGCCTTTGACAAGAACAACAAGGAAATCGGCAGGTTCAGCGGTGGCGGAGATGGATTGCACTTTGAAAACTTTGTGAAGGCAGTTCGAACCCGCAAGCGCGAAATCCTGAACGCGGATATCCTTGAGGGGCATCTTTCCAGCGCGCTGTGCCATTTGGGCAACATCAGCTATCGTTTGGGAACGGAGCAGATTCTGGGTGACAAGATTTCCGGTGTTAGCGAGCAGGGGCAGGAAACCATTGGCAGAATGGTGGCCCACCTTGCGGATAACAAGGTTGATCTATCCAAGACCAAGGTTCGTGTTGGTCGGAAGCTGGATCTGGACCCCAAAACCGAAACCTTCATCACGGATTCCGAGGCCAACAAGATGCTTACCCGTCCCTATCGCAAGGGTTACGAGGTGCCTGCAAAGCTCTAAAGGCAATCTTTGTGGTAACACAAAGCCCATGGGTAAAACCCGTGGGCTTTTTTTATATGAGGTCCAGTTTGCGCTTGGGCATTCTGGCAAGGTTGCATTCCTTGCAGACGCCTTTCACGATAAAAGAATGGCCTTCTGCCTGAAACCCCTTTTCTTGGGAAACCTGGCGAATGGCTTCCTCGATTGCAGGGGTTTGGAACTCGATGACTTTACCGCAACTGGTGCATTGCAAATGGTCATGCTGCGGGTAGCCGTAATCGTGTTCGTAAAAGGTGCGGGGGCCCAGTTCCAGCCTTCGCAGCAAACCGGCATCCACAAGTTTAGTCAAAGTTCTGTAAGCTGTTGCCCTGCTAACTTTCAAGCCAGCGGCTTGCATTTCGCTTAGAAGTTGCTCGGCATCAAAGTGATCGTGGTTGCTGAAAATAAAGCGAACCATGTCCCTCTGCTGGCCGGTAAACCTCTGAGCCTTGGCGCGGGTTCCCAAGTATTCCCGAAATTTTTCCTCGGGAGACTGCGATACAGATATGGCCTGCAATTCCACGGTAAAAGTCCTGTTTCAAGGGGCTTGTAACCAACTAAGTTATATTAGCTTACAAGCGCCCCCTCTGGAAGACTTTTGCATGGAAATCAAGCAAGGTCCAAGTCACCCAGCATGATATTCAGGGCTTTATCGAATTTTTCCGGGGTGTCGTAAGTGCCCGCGGCAATTTCCTTGCGAACTCTGTCCACCAGTTCCTGACGGATTGGTGCGCTTTCGCTGCGGCGCTTTCGCGGAGCCTTTGGCTGGTGCGATTTCCACTGTTTTCGTGTGCGGGAAACTGGACCGCTGATGGTAGAAGGGCTGTGCTTGATCATGTTTCCTTTCCCCCAGGAGTCCTCCGGAAAGATATGTCGGAGTTCCCAGGCAAATCCTAAGCGCTGGGGTTCCTAAGTTCAACCCGATTGCAAGCCAACTAGATTGATGGGTTGGTTGGCTTTTGCATAGATGGGTTTCAGGCTGCTCCGGAAAAGCCATTCCTGACTTCTCAGCTCCGGTTGCTCAACACCTGAATTGTACCACTTATATCGTCCTGAGCTGGCCAAAAGATAAGGAAAATCTTGAAAAATAAAGTGGGATGTTGGGGCTGTATCAGAGTTTTGGCTGGCTTGGGCGGCTATGGGCCTACCTGGCAAGTTTTCGAGTTACCTCTTTGACGATTTCACATGCTTTTTTTACCTGTTCGGTACTTGCATCCAAATGAGTGACCATCCGCATTAAGTTTAAGCCGCTGGTATGCACCAAAAGGCCTTTTTCCTTGAAAGCCTGCACCAAAGCGGGAACCCCGGGCAAATTCGGGCCAGAACGAAACCATACGATGTTTGTTTCCACAGTAGGGTGATCCATGGATAACCCCGGGCTATCCTTGATGGCGGCTTCCAGCAATTTGGCTTTATCGTGATCTTCTGATAAACGATCCACATGATGTTTCAGTGCATAAAGGGCGCCAGCGGCCAAAAAACCAGCCTGCCGCATCCCCCCACCGAATAGCTTCCGAATCCTCCTCGCCTTGGCAATAAAATCTTTGGAGCCTACCAAGGCACTTCCCACAGGTGCGCCCAGGCCTTTCGAATAACAGACTGAAACCGAATGAAACATTCTTCCCCATTGATCCGATGGAATTCCCGTGGCAACGATGGCGTTCCACAGCCTGGCACCATCCAAATGATAAACCAGGTTGTTTTGCCTGCACCAATGGCCCAATTCCTGAAGCACCTTCAGGGGCTGAACCTTGCCACCCTGCCTGTTATGGGTGTTTTCTATGGCAAGTATCCGGGTGCGGGGGTAGTGATCGTTCGGAGGCCGGATGGCTTCCACAAGGTCGGCAACTTCAAGCACCCCTTCCCTGCCCCGTATGGTTTTGCAGGAAATACCGCTCAGGGCTGCCGGGCCCGCTCCTTCCCAATTAAAGACATGGCAGGATTCCTCGCAGATCATTTCATCAGCGGGGGAAGTATGGGCCCTTATGCCTATCTGGTTGGACATCGTGCCGGAGGGGCAAAAAAGCGCAGCTTCGTGCCCCAAAAGATTCGCGGTGAATTCCTCCAGTTCGGTGACGGAAGGATCTTCCTTGAATACATCGTCACCCACACGGGCGCTGCTCATGGCTTGCAGCATCGCTGGGGTTGGCTTGGTCACCGTGTCGCTTCTTAGGTCAATCATGGCTGGCCTTGAATCCTATTCCTGAGATTTTCGATTATCCATGTACCAGAGATCGTCAATTTTAACGAATCTTACAACCAAAGTGTTTCCAAGTTTGGGATGAATCAAAACGGCTTCGGTATCTTTGGTTGTAAGTTTCCCTTCTTTTAGGATCATTCTTAGCTGGTTGCCGAGTTCCGTCCCAACAAGCTTGCCCTTAGTTTCCATGACCTGGTTTTCCAGCTTTCCTTCGAAGGACTTTGCAATCCGTCGGTCAATAAATTCCAGATCAATCAGGTGGGCAATCAGGTAATCAAAATTTGCTGTTTCCAAGGCTTTAAGGATGGAGCCGTTCACCGCCTGGGGAGTATCCTGGGGAAAGCTTTTTAGATCCTGCTTGATTCCATGGCGAACCGGGGCGGTCTGCCCAAAAACAGAGCCATTCAACACCCCACCTATCAGCAGTAAGAGTGGAATAATCGTTAATATTCTCACGGCTTTTCACTCCAGGGGGCGAAAGCGTTTTGGTGTGGGATCAGCCAAAAGCCCATATATCCGTTATACTGACTTTATGGCAGGAAATTCGTTTGGAGAGCTGTTCCGGGTTACGACCGCCGGTGTAAGTCATGGGCCGGGGTATGTGGCTATCATTGATGGTTGCCCACCAGGGTTGCCTATTGGGGTGGAAGATCTTCTTCCAGACTTGGAAAGAAGAAAACCAGGCCAATCGAAGTTGACCACCCAACGCAAAGAAGAAGACCTTCCGGAAATTTTATCCGGTGTCTTCGAGGGGAAGACCGATGGTACATCCATTGGCATACTCTTTAGAAATAATGACCAGCGCAGTCATGATTACGGCGACATCAAGGATAAATATCGGCCCGGTCATGCGGATTTCACCTTTGATGCAAAATATGGTTTTCGTGATTATCGTGGTGGTGGCAGGTCCAGTGCGCGGGAAACCGTGTGCCGGGTTGCCGCAGGTGCCATAGCCCGCAAGTACCTCGCCAGTCTTGGAGTGCGGGTTACCGGTTATGTCAGTCAGGTGGGAGGGATTCGTTTCAAATCGGAAGACCCGACAAAGATCACCTTGGAGCAGGTGGA
>JBEGQX010000153.1:0-41960 GCA_041180805.1 Planctomycetota bacterium | reverse complement strand
TGCCCACTTGGTCGTAGGTAAAGTCCACTCCTGCGTATTTGCCAGCCTCGGTCGTCATCGCCATCGACTGCAACCTCTGGTTGTTCCAGGAATACCACACTTGTCCGCCCAGACTGTCACTAAGCCAGACCCGGTTCCCCTCGAAGTCGTAATAGTTGTTCAGGGTCACTTGGGGAAGCACACTCTGCGCATTATCCACCTGCGTGAGCCGACCCGCAAGATCATACTGATATTGATACGCCGTCACCCCATCGGAGATGGAGACCTCCCGCCCGGCATCATCATACCCATGCACGATGGTCTTCACCGTGTTGCCAAAACTATCGACCCAAGCCTCCTGAGTGGCCAGGCCGAGATCGTTGTAGGTGCGAGAGGTGACACTGCCCAAGGGGTCCGATTCGGCAACGAGGTTCCCCGCCAGATTATACTGGAAGCTGCTGGTTCCCTGGCTGTTGGTGATGCTGGTAATCTGATGCAGGCTGTTGTATCCGTAAACTACGGACAGTTAATATTCACCTCAGGTATCGCCTCAGGTAAAGCCGACCAACTCGCCCCAGGCGTTGAACTGAGATTCCTTGATCCACATCAGTAAATCACTGACGCTGATCAGGTTGCCCCGCGGGTCGTAACCCTTGTTGATAACCATGCGATGGTCGGGGTTGTTACGGTTGGGAGGAGGCCCCAGCACCAGCGCTTCCTGACAGGCTGCATCCTGAGTAAGACCAACCCGGCGCAGGGGGCGCGGTAGTAATATAGTCCCAGCTCGGGGCCTTAAGTCATAAATACTTTACAAGGGAAGCACCTATTTTCTCTCTCTTTTCTGGGGATGAATCCGATTGCTTCCGGCTGGCATTTGCACGCTGTTGCCATCATAATGGAGGCATTGGCCCCAAGGGGATTTGCCAGCCAGCCTCGGATGATCGCATGACGACACTAATTACTTTCATGATGGCGCTTGGAGCCGACCCGGCGGCCAAGCTTGATTTCAAAAAAGACATTGCTCCCATTTTCAGCCAGCATTGCCTGGAATGCCACGGGGCTGGGAAGCAGCGTGGGGGACTACGCCTTGATCGAGCCGACCTTGCCATGCGAGGGGGGGATTCAGGAACTCCGGTTTTGGTTCCTAAAAAGCCCGAAGAAAGTCTTCTCATTCAGATAATTACCAAGGGCCGCGAAGGCAAAGTAATGCCCCCCAAGGGAGAAAAAGTTCCCCCGGCGAAAGTTGAACTTCTAAAGCGATGGATATTGGAAGGCGCAAATTGGCCCGTGGAATCTCTTCAGGTAACAAACCATCAGCACTGGGCTTTCAACAAGCCGGTTCGGCCTGTGTTGCCAACCATAAGGCAAAATCATTGGGCGGCTGGCCCCATGGATCTTTTTATTGCGCAACGGCTGGAAAAAGAAGGGCTGCCATTGTCGGCACCGGCAAACAAAGAGGTGTTGTTGCGGCGGCTAAGTATCGACCTGATTGGGTTGCCACCCACACCTGCAGAGGTTGATGCGTTTGTAAGTGACACTTCCCCGGATGCCTTTGCAAAACAGTTGGATCGACTTTTGGCCTCACCCAGGTTTGGCGAGAAATGGGCACGCCACTGGTTGGATTTGGGAAGGTATGCGGATTCCCGGGGTTATGGTTCCGATCCCCTGCGCTTGAACGCCTGGCCCTGGCGCGATTGGGTCATTGATGCATTCAATCGCAATCTTTCCTACGACGAATTCACCATTCAGCAGCTTGCGGGAGATTTGCTTTCCAATCCGGGTGATGATCATTTACTGGCCACTGGTTTTCACCGTAACACCATGACCAACACCGAGGGTGGTACCGACGATGAGGAATTTCGTGTGGCGGCGGTGAAGGATCGGGTTGATACCACGGGACAGGTGTGGATGGGGCTTACCCTTGGTTGTGCCAAGTGTCATACTCACAAGTACGATCCTATCACCCAGAGAGATTATTACAGTTTCTTCGCGGTCTTTAACCAGACAGCCGACAGTGATAAAGGTGATGAATTTCCCACCCGCCAGATTCCAACAGTGTTCCAACGCGCTGAGATGAACGTATTTCAATCCCGCCTTGTGGCATTAAGAGAAAAGATTCTCAAGGCGGACCTGACCCAGGAACAAAAAGAGTGGGAAAAAAAACTGCAATTTAAAGAAGATCCAAAGCAAATCCAACTTGGCGAAATGCCCATGTCTGCTGCCAGGGTTGCTTCATTGGCTCAAGGCACAACAGGCTTTGTGCTTTCGTTGGGAGACGCGCAACTTGAACCGAAATTGCGAATAAGCAATGCCAGGGATGCATTCAAGGCGCAGGCACCCTCTGGAAAATACATTCGAATAGATATACCGGGCAAACAAAAGATGCTTTCTCTGGCCGAGGTACAGGTTTTTCGCGCCGGGGCAAACATCGCCACCAAGGGCAAGGCCACCCAGTCCAGTACTGATTTTAATGGCCCACCCCAACTTGCCATCGATGGTAATACCAATGGTGATTACAACTTGGCCAAATCCACCACCCATACAAAAATTCAAGACAATCCCTGGTGGGAGCTTGCGCTGGATAGCCTTGGTCCGGTGGAAAAGATCGTGGTTTGGAATCGCACTGACAATGGCACAGGGGCAAGGATAGCAGGATATCGTTTGCAGGTGCTTGATGAAACTCGCAAGGTGGTTTTTAGCAAGGAAAGTCTTCCGGCACCCGCATCCTCTGCGGAGTTCCTTCCAAACGGCCAGGTTGAATTTGCAATGGCCAAACCATGGCGCAGGGGATCTGCCAGGGTGTTCCCCATGGAGAAACCTTTGCCTGCGGGAGAATACGCATTCTTGCTGGAAGATTCCAAGGGCAAGTTGCTCTCATGGAATGGCGCAATACTGGAATCCCTGCAAGGATCATTCCTGCAAGAGCGATTGAAGTTGCCTGTTGATTTGCGGGCGATTTTCGACCAGGAAAAATTCTCTGTCGCCGAGATAAAAAAGCTGGCGGATTATTTCCGGGAGAATGCCCCTTCCTTGGCACCATTTAGGGCTCAAATTGCCGAGTTGGAAAAAGCAACCCCCAAGCTAACTGCGGCACCCATATTTCAGGAACTACCCCAGGACAAACAGCGCAAGACGAACATTCTGTTGAAAGGCAACTTCCTTTCACCGGGTTCTCCTGTTACCCCGGGCGTGCCGGGGGCATTTCATCCTTTGCCTGTCGGGGTAAAACCGGATCGCCTGTCCTTGGCGAAATGGATGGTGGATCGGGAAAATCCCCTTACTGCAAGGGTTGAGGTGAATCGTTTATGGGCGTTGATCTTTGGAAGGGGTTTGGTGGAAACCGAGGAAGATTTCGGAACTCAGGGAACCAAGCCAACTCACCCCGAACTACTGGATTGGCTGGCCGTGGAGTTCATGGAATCCGGTTGGGATATCAAAGGTCTGCTAAGAACTATTTTTCATAGCTCCACTTACCGTCAGGAATCCCGTGTAACACCAATTCACCTTGAGAAAGATCCGCGCAACCTTTTGCTTGGTCGTTCACCCCGTCACCGGCTGGACGCCGAGTTGGTGAGAGACCAAGCCCTTTATGCCGCGGGCCTTCTCAGTTCCAAGATGTATGGTCCTTCGGTGTATCCACCCCAGCCGGCAAATCTTTGGCAGGCTGCCTTCAACGGCGAGAGAAACTGGGCCACCAGTTCCGGAGAAGATAAATATCGCAGGGGCCTGTACACATTTTGGCGTCGAACCGTGCCATATCCCTCCATGCAGACCTTTGATGCCCCCAGCAGGGAATTTTGCACCGTTCGCAGAATACCAACTTCCACCCCTCTTCAAGCATTTGTCACCATGAATGATCCTGTATTTGTGGAGGCCGCCCAGGGGATGGCGAGAAGGGTGCTGCGCGAAGGGGGTAATACGGACCAGCAAAGACTTGCGTTTGCTTTCAAGTTGGTAGCCAGCCAGACTGCCGATGAAAGGCAGATACAAACTTTAACCAAGTTGCTGGAGGATGGCAGAAATCGATGGACCGACGACACAAAAGCCCGGGAATTCAGCCAATCCTATCTTGGCGCGTTGGAAGCCAACCTTGCACCCAGGGAAGTCGCTGCATGGACCCTGGTATGTAATGTTTTGTTGAACCTTGATGCAATCTTGATGCGGAGCTAACCATGGACCCACGACTGCAGAGGATTCAAACCGCCACTCGCCGGCATTTTTTAAGGCAATGTCCCCTATCGCTTGGGGCGCTTGCCATGACGGATTTCATGGGTTCAGGAAAGTCCATGGCTGCCATGGGGTCCACCAATCCGCTGGCCGTGAAAAAGCCAAACCATCCGGCAAAGGCAAAAGCGGTTATATACCTGCATATGTCGGGTTCTCCTCCGCAACAGGAACTGTTTGATTACAAGCCAAAGCTGGTGGAACACCACATGCAACCCTGCCCCGAGGAAATCTTGAAGGGGGAAAGGTTTGCCTTTATCAAGGGTCGGCCCATGTTGCTGGGAACACCCTACAAGTTTAAACAGCATGGCCATGCCGGCATTTGGATGAGTGAGCTTCTGCCACATTTTCACCATGCTGCGGATCTAATCACGGTGGTGCGTTCCATGGTCACCAAGGAATTCAACCACGCGCCAGCCGAGCTTTTTGTGCATACTGGAGAAAATCGCCCCGGGTATCCGTCCATGGGTTCCTGGGTGACATATGGCCTGGGTAGCCCCAGTCAGAATCTTCCTGGCTTTATTGTTCTTGTGTCAGGGGGCACTGACCCTACCGCGGGCAAAAGTGTCTGGGGAAGTGGTTTCCTTCCATCGGTGTATCAGGGGGTTCAATGCCGCACCGGTCCTGAGCCGATCTTTTTCGTGAACAATCCCCCGGGTATGGATCGGGAAACACGACGCAGAAGCCTGGATGCCTTGAGAGATCTGAATGAGCAGGAATTGCAAAAAGTGGGTGACCCTGAAACGCTAACCCGCATAGAGCAATACGAATTATCGTTCCGAATGCAGACCGCTGTGCCGGATGTGATGGATATATCCCGTGAGCCGCAGAAGCTAATAGAGGAATATGGGGCAACACCGGGTGCCACCAGTTTTGCCAATAACTGTTTGCTCGCTCGCAGGATGGTGGAGCGTGGTGTCAGGTATGTCCAGTTGTTTGACTGGGGCTGGGATACCCATGGTACCAGCCCTGGAGATGACATTGTTACTGCTCTTCCCAATAAGTGTAAACAGATTGATAAGCCTATGACAGCGTTGCTGCGTGATCTTGAACGCAGGGGCATGTTGGATGAAACCCTGGTGATCTGGGGTGGTGAATTTGGCAGAACATCGATGAACGAAGCCCGTGGAGGAAGCAAATACTTGGGCCGGGACCACCATCCTCATTGCTTTACCATTTGGATGTCTGGTGGGGGAATCAAACGAGGTTTTAATCTTGGTTCAACGGATGAGCTTGGTTACAACATTACCGAGGATCGAACCGGATTACATGATTTACAGGCAACCATTCTTCATTTGCTGGGAATGAACCCTGAAACCTTCACCTACCCTTATCAGGGATTAAATGCGAGGCTAATCGGGCCATCCGAGGGTCCCAAGATCATGGAAAAGGCCCTAGCCTAGGAAATGAAATAAAGTTCGTTATTGCTTCTTTTCCGAAAGGGTTTTCGCCAGAAACAGTCGGGCGCATTTTTCCTGAGCCGCCATGGGTCGGTTGAACTCGCGCCATACTCTTCGGGCTTCTTCATAATTGCCAGCTTTTTCCAATGCATAGCCCCGGAGCATCTGACCGTGTGGCACTCCCGGACCTGTGGGGAAATCTTCCAGAAATCTGCGCCAGGAACTTTCCGCATCTTTCCATTTATTAAGTCGATCCTGTTCAGCCTGGGCTGAAGCTTGGCCGTTGGCTTTCACCGTGGCATTGAACCGGCGCTGCTGCTGCTCGGCAAGTTCATGTTTGCAAAGCGCCAAAAGCCAGGCGATCTGTTCGCCACGAGGTTTTCCTATGCTTCCCGCAACCAGCATTTTTAAGTCGCGCTCGCCGGATTTGAAAAGCTGCAGTAGTTGCTGATTTACCTGTGCGACATCCTCGGGTGTCTTGTCCATCTTTTGCATAACCATTTCCATGTTCATGCAAACTTCCCTGGCCTTGCTCATCCATGTTGCAATCCGGCTATCTAGCTGGGAGTCATTTTCCGCGGCACGCAACTGGCCGCGTAATTCATCGCCTTCCCGAACCAAATCTGGCACCGCCTTGGAATAGCGGGCATGAAGCATCTGGTCGCGGGGAAGTTTTGTATCCAGTACCGAGGAGATAAAGGGACTGGATAACATTTGGCCAATATTTTCCAGAATTAGTGGATGGGAAGCCTGAGCCAATTGCCTGGGAATGGCAGTTTGGGGAACAAGCTCGGATCGGAAAATGTTGAATACCTGTGGGTTGGCGAAGCCACCCTCTTCCGCGGGTAGAAATATCCGGTAGGTTTCCAATACTTGTGGCACCATGAGGATTTTCATGTTGGCACCCAACGCGGGTCTGCCAGCCTTTTCCAAGGTATCCACAAGAGAAACAAGGTTGGCGTGAAGCCTGGCCTTGGTACCGGTGGGCAGGTATTTCTCTTCCATTAGTTTCATGCGGGGGGCAAGGGATGAAACTTGCGAGGTGATGGCCAGCTCTATTTTTGCAAGATGTTCTGGCAGAACTTCATAAGGCGCGTTTTCCCCATCAAGTAATCTCAACTTGGAAGGGTCTGCTTTTAATTCGGTCAGTTGAAGTGGCTTGCCTTCTTTGCCACCTGGGAGCGGGAGCCCGAGTTGGGGGTCGAACAGGTAAAAATCGTTTTTCGCTTCGTTGACAACACCCAGCCATAGTTTCTGGGTATTGGCTTCCTTGCCGGGGAGCAGTACCAGGCATCCCACAGGTTGTTCCAGCTTTTCTCCAACAAACAGAAACTGGTCCAACAAAGACAGAAAGACCAGCGATCTTTCGTAACTTGTGGCCCAACCCCTGCGCATCGCATAAATGGGGGGAACGGGATTGGTGTTTCGGTTGCTCAGGCGAATTTGCCGGACAACCCATTGAAAAGCCTGAGTGGCCACCTCACTAACCGGCGCACGGGTTTGCTTACCACCCAATACTGGGGGTTCCAGGAACCTGGCTATGTCACGCAGCATGAGTTTTTCTTCAAGATAGTGGGCGTCCAACTTGGTGAAGGTTGGGCTGTCGATCTCGTTAAACTGCTGTTCAGCAAGATTGTATTTCTTCAGGATATCACGCAGGTCGTTGGCGATGGTTGCCGGCTTTTCCTGCGGGTGTGTGGCGAGGTGGTTATTGATCTGTTGAAGAAAAGATTTGCAGGAGGCAAGGTCATTGTCAGAGGAAAGCAGTTCCTGTGCGGAACGCAGGGAGGTATCCTCCGGAGTTTTCAGGTTTGCATCACCATCCTTGCTGACTTTGACGACGGGGTTGGAACTGAAGGTGAAGTAAAGTAAAAGCAGGCAAAACAAGCCGCCAAGCACCATGGAAATGATCAAACCCTTGCTCGCTTTTTTGGATTCGTCCTGCGTGTTGGTTTCCGCATTACTCATATTTTGTTTTCCGTGATGGATTTTAAGGTAGATCAATTGCCTGCCTGATTCGCATGCAGGTTTCAATCAATTTGGAAAGATTGGAAAGTGCGATCATGTTGGGACCATCGCTGAGGGCATTTTCCGGATCGGGATGAGTTTCCAGGAACAAGCCATCGCAGCCTGCGGCAACCGCCGCTTTGGCAAGGTAAGGCACCATGCGCCTGTCACCAGAGCTTCGGTCACCGCCTGCTCCCGGCATCTGTACAGCATGGGTTGCATCGAACACCACCGGCGCTCCCAAGTCTTGCATAAGGGGGATCGAACGCATGTCTGTAACCAGGTTCCCATAACCAAAGGTGGAACCCCTCTCGGTTAGAATCACTCGATGGTTGTCCACCTCGGCCAGTTTGGACACCACATTCTTCATGTCCCATGGGGCCATAAACTGGCCTTTTTTCACATTGATAACCCTGCCTGTTTTCCCGGCGGCAAAGAGAAGGTCAGTCTGTCTGGCGAGAAACGCGGGTATTTGTAACACCTCGCAAACTTCCGCGGCTGGTTGAGCCTGTGCGGTTTCATGAATATCGGTCAGTACCGGAAGACCTGTCTTTTGTCGAACTTCTTCCAGAATACGCATGCCTTCCTGAATACCCGGGCCTCGGAAGGTTTTTCCCGAACTACGGTTTGCTTTGTCGAAAGAAGATTTGAAAACAACCTGGATTTTCATGCGCGAAGCCATCGAGGCCAGATGGTCCGCGACAGAAAGCACCAAATCCCGCGATTCAATCACGCAGGGGCCTAGAATCCACAGAAGTGGGTTTCCCGGTCCGATCTTCCACTGTGCGACTTCAACAACTTTAGAGCCCATGCGTCCTCCATGATTCGCGAGCAGACTTGATTTGATTATTGTACGATGCTCAATTCGGCGCTTCTAGAAAATAGATGAAAACGGTTTGCCTGGCGAAGAAATCATGAAGAGCCATCGCTGACAATTTCCAATTGCACCTTGTCCGCGATAAAGGCCCTTTCTCCCGCTGTCAGGAAACGAATGCGAACCCGCCTTAGAGCCCCGTTTCCACTTAGTTCCACGATCCGTCCCTGTCCGTAAGTGGGGTGCTTTACAATCATGCCCTCACAAAGTTCGCCCGTGCGGGGAGCAGAGGGGGAAACAGGAGGGGGCGCCTTGCGTTCAGGAATCCAACCTCGCGCCATGGAACTGGATTGGGGCGGACCTCCCAGCATGGCCGCCAGGGCGCTTCTGTGTCCCTCCTCGATTTGCCGAATTTCGGATTCGGGCAATTCTCCAATGAACATGCTTGGCGTTGTGAATAGCGCGGCACCGCGAAAATCTCTCATGCGCGCATTGGTAAGGTAAAGTTCGCTCATGGCGCGGGTGATCCCCACAAAGGCAAGCCGCCTTTCCTCTTGTAATTCCTCATTGTTTTCCAGCGACCTGTCATGTGGCAGAATTCCCTGTTCCATGGCCATCATGAAGACAACGGGAAATTCAAGGCCCTTTGCCGCGTGGAATGTCATGACTGAAACAGAATCCTTGTCCGCATCATGGGCATCCGTGTCGCTTGCCAGGGCGATGTTTTCCAAGAAATCCGCGAGTGTTGGCTCGCGATC
The DNA here is from genome assembly GCA_041180805.1 of Planctomycetota bacterium. Classification (GTDB taxonomy): domain Bacteria; phylum Planctomycetota; class Planctomycetia; order Gemmatales; family Gemmataceae; genus JBEGQX01. The sequence goes on along the minus strand of JBEGQX010000153.1, from coordinate 32,778 downwards.
TTCCACCTTGAACTGGCGGGCAGCGGATATCATTTCCTCGATATTCGCAAGCCTTTCCTGGTCATCGGGGTCGTTACTGGTTCGAAGCATTTCACGGTAGCCCGAAGCGTCCAAGGTTTTGCTGATCACCTCATGGGGTGGATTTTCCAAAAGGTCCCCCAGCTCGCGAATTAACAGGGAGAAATCGCGCAGCCCGGCAGCGGCCTTTCCCTTGATGGCGGGAATTCGGCCTATTTCGCTGGCAGCAGCCAAAAGACTCATCTCCCGGGGTTCGGCGTAAGAAGCCAGATGATCCAGCGAGACCTTGCCAATTCCCCGGGCTGGTTCGTTTACTGCCCGCAGAAAGGAAATATTGTCCTGCGGATTCACCAAAAGACGAAGATAGGAAAGCACATCACGGATTTCCTTGCGGTCAAAGAAGGCGAGGCCCTTCACAATCTGGTAGGGAACACGATGACGTGAAAAAGCGTTTTCCAAGCCCCGTGTAAGGGCGTTCATGCGCACAAATACAGCAAAGTCCCTAAAGGTTCTTTTGCCCGACTGAACCTCCTTTTGGATCACTCGGGCGATGCCATCCGCTTCCTCTGCGCCATTTTCAAAAGTGACAACAGTCACCGGGGCGCCTCCCTCCCGTACCGCGACCAGGGGTTTCGGTTTGCGTTGCGTGTTATTCTTGATCAGGTGATCCGCCGCATTCAAAATAGGCCTTGAACTACGATAGTTTTCACCCAGGGTAAGAACGGTCGCGTTGGGGAAATCTCGCTCAAAATCCAGAATATTGCGGATGTCGGATCCACGAAACTTGTAAATGGATTGATCCGGGTCACCCACCACGCAAAGGTTTGGGTAATCCCTGGATAGCGAACAGGCGATCGAATACTGCGCCTGGTTGGTATCCTGATATTCATCAATCATGACATACTTGTATCGTTCATCCAGTTCCGCCCGAAGTTCGGAATTATTTTTCATGGCCAGAGCCGGCCAGTAAAGCAGGTCGTCAAAATCAACGGCGTTGGCATCTCTCAACCGCTTTTCGTAGGCAGGGTAAACATTGGACACAGCTTGCGAGAAAAAGTCATGCGCTTTCTGGGCGTATTTCTCGGGACTAAGAAGCTGATTCTTTGCTTTGCTGATGGCGGCGGAAACACTATCCGGGGTAAATCGCTCCGGGCTTATTCCGGCATCTTCCATGGCTATCTTGGTAAGCTTTGCCCTGTCAGTCTGGTCGTAAATGCTGAAATCTCTTTGAATCCCAAGTCGATCAAAGTACTGGCGAAGCATACGAACGCCAAAACTGTGAAATGTGCTGACATGAACCCTGTGTGAAGGCACCAGCGCATCCAAGCGCTTTCGCATTTCAAGGGCTGCCTTGTTGGTGAATGTAATCGCCAGAATACTTCCAGAGCGGACTCCCCGGCTCATCAGGTAGGCAATGCGCCTGGTGATGACCCGAGTTTTGCCGCTTCCAGCAGCAGCCAGAATTAAAAGTGGACCTTCGCCGTGCATCACAGCGATTTTTTGGGACTCGTTCAGGCCTGCGAGCAAATCCTGGGATTCCGTATACATGCTTTTCCTTCCTTGGTTCCTACGATTTCGATTGTACGCTGAATCTCGGGATTTGCTACCATGGATCAGTCCTTAATGCTTCAAAATGGGAAAAAGCATGGAAATATCAGGCTTGGGAAGCGAAATGGTGGAGTGTGCCCGAATCGGCAGGATGATCAAGGATCATGGCGAATTGTTCCTAGCCCGGGTTTACAATGAGCAGGAAACCATGTTCTGCCAGCGAAGGACCCGAGCCTTGGAGTATTTTTCCGCCATCTGGGCGGTCAAAGAGGCTGTGCTGAAAAGCCTGGGATATGTTGGCCAGGATATTCCCCGTTCCATGATAGAGGTTGTTATCGACCATGATCCCCGGCCAGTCATAAAACTTCATGGGGGTGCAAAATCACTTGCCAAAAAAATCGGTGTGGGATCTTTTCTAGTTACCATGGCGCATTGCAGAACCCATGCCTCCGCCACCGTGATCGCAGTTGTGGGCAAACAGGTCTAAAGTTCCAATTAAAGGTTTGATTCGATGGCGATGGTAAAACAAACAGTACCCTGTCTTTTGGTGTGCGCTCAATTCAGTCAGGAAGAATCCCTGTTAAATTGGACCAGAGAGAGGATGGAACGTTTTTTAGGACCGGTTGAGTTGGAGTCCAAACCCTTCGAATTTAATCAGACCTCTTATTACAACAAGGAGATGGGCGAGAATCTTCTAAAGAGACTGGTGGTTTTTCAGGATTTGGTGGATCCAGCAAAACTTGCAGACATTAAGCTGCTAACCAACCAGATAGAACAGGAAGCACTTTCCGCAAACCTGTCATCCCAGGAACGCCCGGTGAATTTGGATCCTGGTCTATTAAACTTGGGAAAGTTCATGCTGGCCACCACCAAGGATCAGGCGCATCGCATTTATTTGCGCGATGGAATCTTTGCGGAGGTCACGCTTCATTATCAAGGTACTGAATTTGTCATATGGCCTTGGACCTACGCCGACTATCGTACCGATCATGTGAGGGAATTCCTAAAGCATGCTCGCGATCTTTATCGAATCAAGTTGAAAGCCTGGCAAGGAAGCCAAAATGAATCCTGAAGCGATTAATGCCATCATGTGCATGGGATTGATTGCACTGGGTGTTTCCGTTGTCCTGAATTGGATTGCGATTTGGCTGGCTCCAAAGCTTGGGTTGATGGATGCCCCTTCGGAAAGAAAGGTTCATGCTGTTTCCATTCCCCGCATGGGTGGCCTTTGTATATGGTTCAGCATGATTTTGGTAGCAGGTTTTTCCTGGGTGGCTGGTTCGTCCTGGTGGTTGGATGGTGATATACCCGGATGGGTTTATACCGGCCTTATTTTGTTGATTCTAGTCGGTGTGTTGGATGATCGAATTGGCATGCCGTGGCAGCCCAGATTGCTGGTTCATTTTCTCGCTGGGGCATTGGCGGTATGGGGGCTGGGGTTTTTTAATGACATGCTTGTCGGTGTTACCGCTTTGATTTTTCTTGTTGCCATGACCAACGCTTTCAACATGATCGATAACATGGATTGGCAATGCGGAGGCGTTTCACTTCTCTCCCTGCTGGCGGTTCTGTTTTTGCAGTTTCAATATGGTCATGCTTCCGCTGCGACCCTGAACCTGCTTGCCTTGGGGGCCTTGTCAGGGTTTCTGTGGTGGAACAGGCCGGTTGCTAAAATTTTCCTTGGGGATGCTGGGAGTATCCCGCTGGGATTTCTCATCGCAACCATGACTCTGGCCTTGCTGAAAAACGAGATCTTGGCCGAACCTGTTACAATCATGGGCATTTCTGGAATTTTTTTGATCCCCATTTATGATTTGATCACTGTGGTTGCCATTCGGTTGATTCAGGGCAAAAGCCCGTTCCATGCGGATAAACAACACCTTTCCCATCGAATGGTTCAAGCGGGTTCCAGTTCAAGAAAGGCTGTTTTAACGATTCTACTCATCCATCTATCGGGAGTAATGTCCGGGGTGGTTTTGATTGTCTGTAACCGGATTGTTATTGCCTGGATAATTTTCGGGTGGATGATCGTATCCTGTGCCTGCTTGTGTTGGCTGGATTTCAGGGCGTTTACCAAGTCGGGTTCCATAAGGGCGAGAGGCTAAATGTATGGCCAGGGAAAAGAGAAAAAAAACACCTGAGCCTGGTAATACCAGGGCAAAAATGGTTGCTGAAGTTTCCAAGGCGGATCCTGGAAAATCCATACTTCTGATTGCAACGATGGCGGCATTAGTGGCCAGGCCTTTGGTTCCCGGGGAAGATCCCGGTTTTGGCAGTTCCATGACAGACCCCAGCGGTACAACCCTTACGCTTTGTTGGTTTTTGCTTGCCGCAGCTTGGTCGATTTGGGCGATCAGCAGAAAGCGTGCACCCCTGCCTTTGGGATTCTTTGATTTGGGGTTACTCGGGTTGGCTGGATGTTACTTCCTATCAAGTGAACTGGTAGCACCTGGTTTATACACAGCCCGATTGATTTCCTGGGAAGTACTATCCTTTTTTGCCTGCTTTATTTCCATACGCTGGGCTGCCAGTGACGAGTCTGACAGGCAGGCCATTTACACCGTGCTTTTGGCAACGGGGTTTGCTGTGGTGGCATATGGAATTTATCAGTATTCGTGGGAAATGCCTTACCTTCGGCAAAAGTATGGGGAAAATCTTGAGCAATTGAAGCGGGACTTCATTTCTCAAAGTGGTGGAACCATAGAGGCGGAAGGGCCGTTTATGGAACAGCTCCGCCAACGGTTGATGCAAACCCATATTTACAGTACTTTTTCCCATCCAAACACTTTAGCCAGTTTTCTTTGTCTGCTCATACCAGGTGCCCTGGGTGGTGGTTGGATTGCTGCAAGGAATCCATCCCGAAAAGTGGTTATTGCCGGTGTTTCGCTTATTGGTTTTGGATTTCTGACAGCACTGTGGATGAATTTTAGCCGTGGGGCCTTTTTGGCCACAGGTTTGGTTCTTGCGATTTTGTTTTTACACTGGTGTTGGAGGAAGTTTACCGGACGACGAGTGCTGGTTTTGTTGTTTATCGCGGGTGCATTTTTAATGGTTTGCTTTGGGGCATGGCTGGTATCCAGTAAAGGATTGCTAAAAAAGGAATCTTCGGGTGGTTTCAGTGCCAGGCTAGAGTACTGGAAAGCAACCATCTCCATGGGGCGAAGTTACCCATGGTTTGGAGTAGGTCCTGGAAATTTCGGAAATTATTACCCAAGGTTCATGCTTCCTTCTGCTGAGGAGAAAATTAAAGACCCCCACAATTTGTTTTTGGAAGCTTGGTCCTCCGCTGGCGCAGGGGCTTTGGTAATGGTGTTACTAATTACAAGTGGGATTGGTTGGTGCTTTTTTAAGGAACTTGTTCAAAAGCCAGAGGAGTTTGATACCACAAACCTGATTCCCACGCCGGGTTGGGTGATTTATCTCGGCGGGATGTTTGGCCTGCTTTTGAGCTTTGTGCTGCGTGTGGAACATCGGCCCGGAGAAGATTTGGTTTCAGAAAGTATTGGTGCGTTAATTCGTACTGCAGCTTGGTTTTTTGCAATGGGCTTTCTTGAGAATCTTAAGGCGACAGATAGCCAGCGAAAAGTCATGCTGCTAGCAGGTATCACCGCGATGCTTTTAAACCTTATGGTTTCTGGAAGTCTTGTTTTTGCATCCATCATTACCATGCTTGTGGCTTCCCTGGGGTTGTGCATTACCTCTAACAGGGGAATTCGATTGCCAGCTTTTGTGGTTTTTCCACCTTTGGCAGGGATAGCACTTTATTTTCTTGTTGGAGTATTTGTTCCGCTTTCCAGCGCTTATTCCTATTCCCAAATGGCAGTTCGCAATGGAAGCAACCTTCTTGCAATACCATCTGGAAGAGGTATGCCAGGCAAGCTTGAAAGAGTGCAAAAAGGAGTTCTTGAACCATTGCAACAAGCCGCTACTTTGGAACCCAATAATCCACGTTGGCAATTGCAATTGGCAAATTGGTACTCGGTGGCGTTTCTCGAAGCAAGCCTTAAGGGAGAACCAATGGCAATGCAATTTGGGAACGCTTGCCTGGCTTCTCTGAACAATGCGGCAAAAATGGATCGGGAATCCCCTGAGCCTTTGCTTGCCAGAGCCCAGATTCGCGGATTGTTCGCACAGCGAAACAAAACCGAGGCTTTCGCTCAATGGATGGATGCTGCTTTCTCCATGGAACAGGCTGTGATTCGAGATCCCCACGAGGCTCGGCACAAGGCCACCTTGGCCATGGCTTTATGGCAGGCAAACAAAGCGGATTCCATGAAGGGTGCCAGGGAAAAATGCCAGATCAAATCCGCGGAACAGGCTTGGGAAGCGCTCCGATTAGACAAGATATTCCAAAGTTCCTCAAGGCACCTAACAGACCGGCAACGCAGCCAGATGGATGCCATCATCCAGGGTAAAGAGCCATCAGTCCCTTGAAAGCTCTATTAAATGCAGTTACCATGAATTCCTAAAGTCTTGGATTAAATCATGAAATACAAGGCTTAAAGATTCTATAAGGTATTGTGGATTATGGCCTTATGGCTTTTCAAACAAGAACCAGAAGACTTTAGCTATTCTCAATTAGAAGAAGCTGGAAAAACCATATGGGATGGTGTCTCTAACCCATTGGCATTGAAGCACTTAAGAAACATTAAGGTTGGTGATAGGGCTCTTTTTTATCACACCGGCAAAGAAAAAGCCATCGTTGGGGAAATGAAAGTGATTGCCGGTCCTATGCAGGATCCGAAAGAAAAAGACCCAAAATTGGTTGTGGTCGAGGTAAAACCTGTAAAAAGATATAAGGTTCCGGTTACCTTGGAATCCATCAAGGAAGACAAGGTGTTTGCCGGATGGGAACTGATTCGAATTCCACGGCTTTCGGTAATGCCTGTTTCACAGCAAATGTGGGATCGAATCGAGGCGCTAGGTAGAGAGCTTGTATGAGTACGGATTTGGCGAAGGGAAGTCATGTCAGGTCCAAGGCAAGATTCATGAAAGCCAAAGGTTTGCAGAAAACAACCTCTCGTAAAGCCCGTGCGTCCAGTATCAACTATAAAACTGGGCCGGTTTCACGATCTGATCGTTTTCTTGGCGCTTTGAAAAGTGCAAAACGGGTTACCTTCCTTTCACATATCCACCCGGATCCTGATAGTCTCGGCAGTATGCTCGGCCTGGCGTATCTGGTTCAAAATGTCCTGGGCAAGGAGGTTCGTCTTACCCGGGACGGGCTGATTAACCGCGCTGAAAATCAGGCAATGGTCAACCTTCTGGAAATTGATCTTGTTCCAATTGAACAAGTGATATGGGAAGAAGGTGATGTGGCGGTAATGGTTGATAGCCAGCCAAAAACCGGCAGGCATTCCCTGGAAACCCTGCCACTTGCTGTGGTTATTGATCATCATGATACTCCCGGCAAAGTCCGTGGCATTCCCTTTGTGGATGTACGCAAAAGCATGGGTGCCACATGTACCCTGGTGGTTGAATACCTTCGAGAGCAGAACATAGAAATTCCACCGCGCATTGCAACCGCAATGATGTATGGAATGGAAACCGAGCTTACAGGCTATCCCCGTCATGCCAGTTCAGCGGATGAAGAAGCTGTGCTTTGGCTATTTCCTCATGCGGACAAGGACCTGCTTTCTCAGATTCGCAATGCCCGTTTGCCACAATCCCACTTCGAGGGAATGGTGCATGCGTTGCAAAGTTCATTTATCTATGATCGTTTGATTGTAAGCTGGGTACCTGAATTACCCCACCCGGAGTTGGCCGCCGAAGTGGTCGACTTTTTGATTCGATTCGAGGAAATTGACTGGGCACTTTGTGCCGGTGTTGTGGAAGACAAGCTGATACTTTCCGCCAGGGCATCTGGTAACAAGGCCAAGGCCGGTGAATTGCTAAAGAAAGTTGTTGGTAAACTTGGCCGGGCGGGTGGTCACGACCGCCGGGCGGGCGGAATTATCCATTTGAAAAGTACATCGCAAAATGCTATCGAGCGTGTCGTAACCACATTGCGAAGACGCTTGCTCAAGGCGCTTCACATTGATGAATGCCGTGGCCAGAGATTGGTATCGCGCAAGGAAATACTTCAAAATCTGCAGGCATAAGCCTCAATAGTTTTCCTAATCTTACTTTCCCGGAGAATTCCACACCGGATCGTATGGGTTGCTGGGATGAACCATTTCCTGAACCGCCCGGTTCAGAATATGCAGAAGAGGTCCATCATCTGGGTAATCACCCAGCGCATATCCGGCAATTTTTGCAGCAGCCCTGAAATTACCATTCTCAAGTTCTGTCAGGGCATTCTCGGTGATTTTGGTCAGGCCGATATGCTTGTCGCTATTCTCCAGAAAAACCTGATAGATATCGACGGGTTCCGTCATATTCACAACGCGAACCTTGCAAAGCCTGCGTGTATCGAAGGTGTTTTTGACAGCGGCTTTGGTTTCACCCGTGATCAAAAGAGGTATCCTGAGATATTTGGTAAGGCCTTCAACTCGGCTGGCAAGGTTGACCGCGGGCCCAAGAGGACCATACTTGAACTTGATAGACGATCCAGTGTTACCAACCCAGATTTTTCCCGAGTTGATGCCAATGCCCAGCGAGATGGGTTCACCTATTTCATTCTTCCATTTTTCATTTAACGCGGGAATGCACAATTTAATCTGCCTTGCGGCCTGAATGCATTTGGTGGCATGGTCGGGCTGGAAACTGGGAGCCCCCCACATGGCGAGCATACCGTCCCCAAGGTAGTCCACCAGAACCCCCTGGTTTTTGTGAACGCAACTCGAGATTTCATCAAAGATGGATGACATGAGTCTTGTGGTGCCTTCAGGCCCGATACGTTCACTAATTCTGCTAAAACCTCGAACATCGCAAAATAATAAGGATGCCTCGGTTTCCTTGCCTTTTAAAAGACTTGGGTCTTTGGAAAGTTGATTGGCCAGTTCCGGGGTGAAAAATTGTTCGAATTGTACTCTGGCTGAAGCCGCATCCCGTTCATGTTTTTGCCTGGCAAGGCCTGTTGCAACTCCGCAGGCAAGTATGTCCACCAGAAGGGCTTCCAAGGTCCCCATTCTTCCCTGAGTTTGACCGGTGCTTTTTTCGCCATAAAGGGCGCCTAATAAGATTCCGTCTGAATCATAGATGGGTGCAGCAACACTGGAAAGGTTTCCAAGATCGGTCTTGCTGGGATTGAATTCGCCGGAATGCCACACAGCAGTCCTCTGCGAGATCATTTTTAAAAGTATCTTTTTGTTTGGGGCCCATTGCTTATTTCGGTTTTCAGGAGGATGAACCGCGGCAATAGCATATTGCCCATTTTCATTTAAAAGAAGGCGACCTGTATCAAGCCCAACGATATCCACCAAGGCAGTTGCAGCTTCGGCAAGAAAATCCGCACTTCCAATGGTGCTTTGAAAAACTTTCATGGTGGTCTGCAGCCAGCTTACGATTTCCGCAAAGTCATTTTCTGAAAAGCTGGCAATCTTACTCGATTGCTGAAGTATCGTATGGGTGGATGTGTCGGATGAGCCATGATCGGAAAGAGATTCAAACAGGTCGATCTCGTCTACCTGGTGAGGTTCCTGATTGGAATAAATACGGAACAATTTATTTTGCAAGGCAAAGCTGAATGGGGCAACCCGGGTACAGGATTCACCCGAGTCCAGTGTGGTTTCGATATCCACCTGCCAAATTTTCTTGGAGGTATTGGTAAGTTTGAAAACATTTTTGCCGGTTGGCTCGATCAATGCCTGCCGCCTGGAAAAAGCAGCCTCGGAAAGGCCCGCTATAATGATTCGGTCGTTTTGATTTTCGCCAGCACCCTTTAGAAGATGATTGGGTTCTGGTTCCCCGGCACGCTGTCTGCCAATTTCAAGATTACCTTCCAGGGTTATTTTCCATGGCTTTCCATCCTTTTGCTGCAATTCGAGAATAAACAAGGCAAACCTCCAAAAATCTTTTCATCAATTATCCTTCCATTGCCTCTGCATACCAAGGGCTAATTGAACAAATTATCTGAAAACCCGCAGTTTTCTTCGAGTTTCTCCCCTTTGTTTGAAAAATTTTCAATCCGTTGAAAGTGTTTCAAAGTTTACTTGACACTTTTTCATAATTGGGTATCTCCCCGCCTACTTGATCGACGGAAAGCAAATAGTGATTCGGGGTTGGGGAACCTTGAAAACGTTTGCTGAAAGTTAATCAAAAAGGGGCGGGGGGCCCCTTTCATGGGCGTGGCGAATCGGACAACTGATTGAATCCGCAAAATCCGGATTTTTTCTCAAGTTGAAACAAACGCCAGGTCGATGAGCAGAAGTAACAAATTGTGTCCTGAATGATTCAAGGCACAAAGGTTTGGGGGAAACGCAAGCAAACTGGTCTGAAGGATCAGGCCGTATTCGCCGGGGGAAATCGGCAAAGGGGGCGGGAAACAAGGAATGGGCGAAAGCCCGACAGCCGGGGGGCTGTTCCTTGTCTCTCGAATGGACGGATCCAACCTGCATCAAGTCCTAATTCACCTTTCACCACGAAATCCACCGCTGAATCTTTCTCCAAGGAAGCTTGTGGGCCGTTTTTCGGTCGCGAACTTAAGGGGGAGCCAATGTCTACAGAACAGAATCGCTTGCAATCCAAAGCGGAGGAATCCATGGTGACTCAGGCTGGCACGGACATGATGAAGATTTGGCGTGAATTCAGGAACAATCCTACGGATGAAACCAGGAATTTCCTGATTGAGAATTATCTTCCACTGGTGAAATACAACGCCGAACGTATCTGGGCCAGACTTCCTGATGGAGTGGATCTAGATGACCTCATCAGCGCTGGTGTATTTGGGTTGATGGATGCCATCAATGCATTTGACACCGAAAGGGGTGTCAAATTTGAAACCTATTGCGTGCCCAGAATTCGTGGCGCAATGCTGGATGAACTTCGTACCATGGATTGGGTGCCAAGGCTGGTTCGCAGCAAGGCCACCAAGATGGAGGAAGTTCGCAAATCGTTGGAAGCCGAACTGAAAAGACCTCCAACTCCGGATGAAATGGCAAGCAAGCTCGGTGTTCCGCTGGAAGATTTTTACAAGATGATGGGTGAGGCTACCGCAATCAGCCAGGTTAGCCTTAACAAGAAATGGTACGAAACCGACAGTTACAAGGATGTTCGTGAAATTGACATTCTTGAAGACAAACGTGCGGAAGACCCAACCAAAAAAATCCAAAACCGCGACCTTATGCGCATGGTCACGAAGGGTTTGAATCGTAATGAAAGACTCATCATCATTCTCTACTATTACGAAGATATGACCATGAAGGAAATTGGCGCTACTTTGGACCTTAGCGAGTCCAGGGTAAGTCAGATGCATTCCAGCATTGTGGCCAGGTTGCAAAACCAGCTTAGCGACAGGCGCGTGGAGTTCAGCATCTAATCTTCAAAGATAACCAGCGCAGCAGCGGGCGGGGATTCATCCCTGCCCGTTGTTGTTTTTATGACTGATATTTTGCAAAATCGTATAATAAAGTTATAGTTTTCGAGAATTCCCTGGAGGAGAGTCATGGCGGAAAGTTCACAGGCAAAAATTCTGATTGCGGATGATAATCCACAGGGAGCTGAACTCATTGAAGCCTATCTTTCGGATACCAACTACCTTGTAAAAACGGTTTCTGATGGTGAGCAAGCGCTGCGAATGGTGCAGGAATGGGAACCTGATTTGCTTTTGCTGGACATCATGATGCCCCGCATGAGCGGGTTTGAGGTTTGCAAAAGGCTTCGAGGTGATACAAAAACCAGACATTTGCCTGTTATTATGGTGACAGCATTGGATCAGCATGTGGATGTGGAGCGCGCGGTTGATGCAGGAACTGACGATTTTATTTCCAAACCTATTCGCCAGAACGAATTGCTTTTGCGGATAGAATCGCTCTTGAAGGCCAGGCATTGTCAGGATGACCTCGAAAGAACCCTCGCATATCTTGAAAATCTTCAAACCAGTGCCAGTTAACCCTTGATCTCGGAAAAGCATGTCTCTTCCAAAAGTGATACTTCAAAAAGGCAAAGCCAAGCCGTTTTTCTCCAGGCACCCGTGGGTGTTTGCCGGGGCAGTTGATCGTATTGAGGGAGATGCCAAGCCGGGTGACGAGGTGGAATTGCTTTCCACGGTTGGCAATTTTGTTGCCCGTGGATTCTTAAATCCCAACAGCAAAATCAGGGTGCGTCTTTATTCCTGGAATGAAAACCAGCTATTGGATGAATCCTTCTTTGGGAATCGATTGGAAAAAGCTATTCAGCTTAGGGAATCCTTGGGCCTGATGGCCCCTGAAGGAGGTTGCAGGCTAATTTTTAGCGAGGGGGATGGCCTTAGCGGGCTTTCCGTTGACCGATATGGTGATTACCTGGTGATGCAGGTTTCCGCCTTGGGCATCTTCCAAAGGCGTGAAATGATCGCTGGCATTTTGCAAAAAAGGTTGAGTCCCAAGGGGATTTTTTTGCGCACAGACAAAACCATGGCCAAGCTAGAGGGCTTCGAGGCTTTGGATGAGTGGATTTTTGGGGATAGCCCTTCCGGCAATATTTACATTCAAGAGTACGGATTGCAATTCCAGATTCATTTGGCCTCTGGCCAAAAAACGGGCTACTACCTGGACCAGCGTGAAAATCGTGTCCAAGTGGCCAAGCTTTCCCGTGGTAAAAGACTTTTGGATGTTTTTTGCTATGCTGGCGGGTTTTCACTTCATGCCATGAATCATGGAGCCCTTGCAACGGTGGGAATTGACCAATCCCAGCAGGCTTTAGAGTTGGCAGCTTCCAATGCTAGCCTGAATCATTTTTCAAATTGCCAGTGGATTCAAGGCGAGGCTTTCGATGAAATGGACAAATTAGTGGAGAGTGGGGAAAAATTTGGCGTTGTAGTGCTTGATCCTCCAAGGTTTGCCCGTAACAGAAATGATGTAAAAGACGCTCTCCGTGGTTATCGCAGGTTGCATATGCAAGGGCTTAAACTGGTTGAAGATGGTGGCTTTTTGGTCAGTTGTTGTTGCTCAGGAGCCATAAACATGGATATGATGGAAGAGCTTTTGGCTCAGGTGGCAACGGACCAGAAGAGGGACATCCAGGTAATAGAAAAACGGGGCCCATCGGGGGATCATCCAGTTTCTGTGTCCTGTCTTGAATCCCATTATTTAAAGTGCCTTATAACCAGGGTTTTGTAATAACCCCGGCTTGGATGTGTTGAATAGGCAGGAACCCTATTCCTTTTGAAAGGATTTTTTATGGTAAGTTTGCATCGGTGTTTTTCTTTTGTGGTGGCATTTTCCCTGGCGCTATCAGGTATTGCCCCGGTTACAGCCCAAGATACAAAGTCCCTGCCAACCGACACCCAGGCCTTGGTTCGAATCAACATCCAGTCGCTCATCAACTCTTCACTCGCAAAGTCCATGGGTATTGATCAGGCAAAAGAGATGCTTAATGCCGGCTTGCCAGGCACTGAAATCCTCAAAGAACTTGGATTTGATCCATTCAAAGATTTGCATTCTGTTACGATCGCAGCACCAGGTGGAAATGAAAATGAAAAGGGTCTGATTTTGGTCAGTGGTAATTTCAATTCCAAAAAATTGAATGCCAAGGCTGGTGAACAGGCCAAGGATAAAAAAGATCAAATCAAAACTCACGATGTGAGTGGCAAAGTGGTTTACGAACTAAAGATGCCTGAACAGCAGGTCCCCTTGTTTGTTGTTATTGCGAATGATAACGCCATCATGGCTTCGCCAGACAAGGATTACCTTACCAAGGCAATGAATGGCAAAGATGGCAAGCCTGCAAACAAGGACTTTAACAAGCTGGTTGAAGACCTTGATCCAAAGCTTGGAATTTCCATTGCAGTTGTCAGCGGCGCCCTGGCGATGAAAAATCTTCCTGACCCTGCCAAGGCCATTCTGGAAAATGTGGATTCCATTGGTGGTGGTATTGGAATTGATAAGGACATAGTTCTTAAGCTTTCCATTAACACAAAGACGGATGATTCAGCGAAAATGCTTCAGGAAACCATCAATCAAGGTTTAACCCAGGCATTAGGATTCCTTGGTTTGATGGCAGCCCAGCAGAAAGAGTTGGCACCAGCGCTGGAATTCGTCAAATCCCTCAAGGTGGAAAACAAGGCTAAGAGCATTACCATTCAGGGAATGCTTGCTGGAAAAGCCTTGGAAGATGCCGTTAAGGAAAAGACCAAGTAATAAAAGTAATCTTTAAATAACCAAGGCTCTCTTTGCATTGTGCAAAGGGAGCCTTACTTTTTTAGTTTTGGACCCGGGGTATCCACGATTCTCTCAAGGAAGAGCAAGTCGGCTTTGGATGCACCATTTTTAAGATTAAAAAATATGGCTTCCTTGACCCAATAAGCAAAATCCTTGTTGAAGTTCACTGTGTTGGCTATATAGGTGGCTTGAGGCTTTTTGAAATAAATCAGGGATTCCTTGGGATTGTCCTTTAACGCGAAGACGATACCCAACCCGAGATTTCCAAGGTCGCGGGCTTTTTCCAGATTGCAGCAAGATTGGAAAAGTTTTTCCGCATCATCCAACTGATGCTTGCTTAGGTACAGTAAACCAAGATCCATGCAAGCGCCTGTTCCATTTCCCGGGGATTTGTTTTTAGGGTTCAGGAATTGTTCCGTTGCCATTTTCAAGTTTTTTTCGCGGGCCACAAGGTCTATGGATTCATCTTCCAGCTCGCCTGGCAGTGCAACGAAGGAATCATCCGTCTTGGTTTGTAAAATCCATGAAGCCCAAATGCCAGCGCCCAACGCGCAAGGGAAAAGCGCGAGGCCAATAATTTTTTTCCATGGCAAAACAAAAATCGGCTGCTCGTTCTTTGTGATGAAAGCTGTGGTTGGTAATGACTGGTCCACGCTTGGAAGAATGCTGGTTATTCCAGGCAAGGCAGCCATGACCTCTTTGCTAATTCCAGACATCGCGCAAATTTGCGATAGTTTTTCATTCACCTGATGAAAAGACGGAGGTCTTTTTTCGGGTTCCACCATCATCATTTGGCGAATTAGCTGGCAAAGTTCGGCTGGAATATCGGTGCGTATTTTTTCCAGCGGTTCCACTTCCCCCTTAAGGTGTTTAAGCGCCACCTCGAACGCGTTCTCGCCTTTGTAAGGCGGTTTTCCAGCCAGCATATGATAAGCGGTGACACCGAGCGAATACATGTCTGTGCGAAAATCGATGGCCTTTCCTTCAACTTGTTCCGGTGCCATGTAAAGTGGCGTTCCTAAGGTCATGCCGGTCTGGGTCAGATGAAGAGATTGCTGTTCAGCATTTGCGCGGGCCAGGCCAAAGTCTGCTATTTTGGCTTCACCTTTTCTGGTGAGAAGAATATTTTCAGGTTTTATATCGCGGTGAACAATTCCCAGCTCGCTTGCCCTTACCAATGCTGAGACAATCTGCCTTAGAACACTTAGAGCCGCTGCTAGATCTAGCGTGCCTTTGAAGGAAAGGTATTCCCGCAGATTCCGTCCCTCGACATATTCCAAAGCCATGAAATGCCTGCCGTTGGATTCACCAATGGCGTAGACCTGGACAATGGAAGGGTGTGTTGCCTGGGCAACAGTTTCCGCCTCGTTTTGAAAGCGTTTCAACGAATCTTTGTTATTGGCGAGGTCGGACCTTAAAAACTTAAGCGCGACTTTTCTTCGAAGGGATATTTGTTCAGCAAGATAAACCTGCCCCATGCCTCCCTGTCCCAGCCTTCGTAGAATTCGGTAATCTCCAACGGTAGAACCTGAAAGATCCGCTGAAGAGCCGGTGTCTTTCTCCCGAAAACCTTCTGTTATCGAATCTTCGCTCATGAAATATCCGGTAGGTGCCTAGAGGTCGGATGATAATTCAAGGAATTGGGAAATATCCAGCCTACAGGCATATCCATCAGCACCCAGGGCAAAAAGGTTGGTTCCATTGGAATGAAAATCGATTGCCTTGACTCTGAAATCGACCATCAGGGAGCCTATGAAGCGGGTGGTAGCTGCCCTCCAGAAACGAATTTGCCGGTCTTCCGATGCTATGGCGATAATTTTTGAATCCGGGCTGTAAGACATTCCGGTCACTGCATCTTGAAACTCTATATGCTTTGCCACGCAGTTCTTGGTTTGCAAACAGAACTGGTGAACTTGCTTTCCGGGCAGTGCGCATGCCAGCCATTTTCCATCAGCCGAAACAGCAAGCTGCATCGCCCCAAAATTCCAAACGTGTTCCCTCTTTCCGGTTGTGAGATTCCACAGTGTTACCATGCCATCCCTACCACTGCTGGCAAACCAATCCAGCCCGGAGATTACAAGGTTTTTTGAACCGGGGACAAATTTCAAATCTGTTAGCGAGAATCCCTGCACCGCATCCGGTAGAAATGCAACCGGTTCACAGTCAGGAATTGCTCGAATTTCCGCATCAGGGCTTAAAAGCGAACCAAAAGCAAGAAATTTGGAATCAGGGCTTGTGGTGATGGATGTGGCAGGGTTTACACCGCAATCGAAAAGCTTATTCAATTCACCTGAACCGGAAGACCATATTCCAATCGAACAATTGGGTGAATAGCTGGAAGAATTTTCCGCACTGATGGAAAATGCACCGATGATGTGGTTTCCATCGGTGGATAAATCAAAACTTGCAAGCTGGCCAAGGTCGCAGAATTTTTGGGATACTTCAGTGCTCTTTACGTCCCAGCAATGAAACGGCGAACCCGGGTTCAGGCAAAAGATCTGGTTGTTTTTGCCATCATACTTCAAGCGATGATGCAAGACTCCCGGATGGGTCGCAAGGCTTTCCAGTGAACCCACCTGGGATTCCCACATGGAAACATGCAAGAACCCGCCTGACGCCAGAAGCTTGCCATCCGGGGTGAACTGCAAAAACCTTATTTCCTCGCTTAATTCCCTTGCGGGTGCCACTTCCGTATATCGGTTTGTGGACCATAGCCTTACCAGTAAATCCGAATCAGCGCTGGCAAGAAGTTCCCCATCGGGGCTTAGTGCCAGGGTTTGCACCTGTACCGCGTGGCTGTTTAAAAGAATGATTGGTTTGAATGTGCTTATGTCCCATACGCGAACCGTGGTGTCCCACCCTGCTGAATAAAGTTTTTTACCATCATTCGACCATGCTAGCGATGGAATACGATCCTTGTGGCCTTTCAGGGTTCCAACAATCTGAAAATTTTCCGCGTTAAGGATATGAATCAATCGATCTTCGGTGGCAATGGCGATCATGTCGCCTGCCTTGCTGAATTCCAGTGCGCTAATTCCCGTTTCGGTAAGGCTTGCCTCCCTTACGGGCTTCTTTTTCCCTTTTTGCCATAGCCGTATTTTTCCATCTTCGTGCCCGGTTACAATCAGTTCTTTGTTATGTGGAATTGCCAGGGCTGTTATCCAATCAAACGTATTCACTTCCCAGATTACTTCGCCCGAGGATGTTTCATAAACAGTCAGGGTATCCGTGGCAGCAACCGCAATTTGGGCATCGGTACTGAATCGCCACAAAGGAACCATGGGGTCCAACTGAAGGCGTGCAAGCTCCTTTTTTTGGTTAATATCCCATTTACGCAGTACGCCATCTTCCTCGATGGTGAACAGGTTTTGGCTGGAATCAAATCCCATTACCACAAGTTCACTTTCTGTTCGAAGGGGAATCTGGTCAAACGATTGAACCAATACCTGGGAGGATTGTGTTGGGGAATTTAAAAAAGCTTCTGCGCTCATGCGAGATTCCAGCAAGAGTCATCGGTTGTTCATTATTTATTATATCCATTCTTTGCCGGGTCTTGATACCAGAAACCGCCAGGTCATGATACCTTGATGAGAGAAGGGGATTCGCCATGTCAAATAATTCGGAACTGGAGTTGGTCGATTGGATTCAAAAGCAATACAAGCCGGTACCCGGTGTATTGATACCACCTGGTGATGATGCGGGAGTGATGGAATTCCCCGGCGGAAAGCCCTGTGTGGTTACCACGGATATGTTGCTGGAGGGCAGTTGCTTTCTTTTGGATGAAGCCGGCCCAACCCGGGTGGGTACCAAGGCCATGCATGTGAACTTAAGTGATATAGCCGCCATGGCCGCCGAACCGAAGGCCGCTTTGATAAGCCTGGCGTTGCCTAGAAATGCATCGCCGACCATGGCCTTGGATTTAATGAAAGCCATGAAAAAGGCCGCTGATGCTTTTGAGACCGTTATTCTTGGTGGTGATACCAATTCTTGGAACGGGCCCCTGGCCATTAATGTTACCTTGATGGGCGTTCCGGGCCCTCAGGGGCCTGTAACTCGCTCTGGAGCCAAAGTGGGGGATTCCATTTTGGTCACTGGTCCGTTAGGTGGAAGCATTTTTGGGCATCATTTGGATTTTATTCCCCGGGTGCGCGAAGCTTTGCAACTGGCTGGTATGGTTCCATTGCATGCGATGATGGACATCAGTGATGGGCTCGCCCTGGATTTGCATCGCATGTGTTCCCAGAGCAAATGTGGGGCTGTTTTGCTGGCAGATAAAATTCCAATTTCTCATGCGGCGTTGGCTATGAAAGATGATAAGTCACCTCTGGTTCATGCTTTGGGAGATGGCGAGGATTTTGAATTGCTGTTTACCACAACACCAGAAAAAGCCAAATGGTTACTAGCGAACCAACCTGTTAAGAACTGTCAGCTTTACGAGATTGGAAAAATCGTGGAGAAGGGAATATTTCTTGAAGAAAATGGACGAAAAGTCCCCTTGGAACCGTTAGGCTATACTCATGGATTTGCATGGAAATCGGGAGATTAGTATGACTGTCAAGAAGATCATGGCTTTGGGAATAATGGTGGGTTGCCTGGGTTTTTTGAATGCCGGGGACTGGCCTGGTTGGCGTGGGCCCGGTGGAGATGGTGTATCTCAGGAAAAAAATATTCCCACGACCTGGAGTAAAGATAAAAACATTCGGTGGCGTCTGCCTGTGGAAGGTAAAGGGCATTCGTCTCCCGTCATTATTGGCGACAAGGTTTTCCTTACAACCTGCGTGGAAGGAAAAAATGAGAGGCGCTTGATCTGCGTGGATAAGATTAAGGGCGGCGTTATTTGGGATAAGTTGGTTTTGACTTCAGAGCTGGAAAAGAAACATTCCGAGAACAGTTTTGCCAGTGCGACGCCAGCCGTGGATGAAAAGCATATTTGGGTAAGTTTTTTGGATTTTCCCAATGCCCGGCTTTTTTGTTTTGATCACAAGGGGAACAAGGTTTGGGAACAGATCCCCGGCAAACTTCTTTCCCGCCATGGTTTTTGCTCTTCGCCGGTCATCCACAAGGATTTGGTGATTCTGAATGGGGATCAGGATGGGGATGGTTATCTCGTTGCTTATGAAAAAACTACCGGGAAGGAAAAATGGCGCGTCAGCAGACCCAATAAGACAAGAAGCTATTGCACACCGGTGCTGGTGAAGACTGAGAAAAACCCAAACCAAACCCAGCTAGTGCTAAGTGGAAGCAAGTGTGTCACAGGTTATGACGCTGATACAGGGGAACTTCTTTGGATAATTGACGGGCCTACCGAACAGTATGTTGCCAGCCTTGTTTTTCTGGAACAGATACTCTTTCTTACCACCGGCTTTCCGGAATATCACCTGATGGGTATCAAACCGGATGGCAGGGGCAATGTCACCAAATCCCATGTGGCATGGCATATTCCCCATAAGGAAAATGGCCCCAAGGGGGCTTCTTATGTGCCTTCCCCGATCGCGCATGATGGCCATTTTTATGTGGTTTCCGATGTGGGCTATCTGGGTTGTATTGAAGCCAGGACAGGCAAACGCCTTTGGATGGAAAAGCTTGGTCGAAAACACCACGCATCCCCGGTTTATTCTGATGGTAATTTTTATTTCACCGATGATGATGGAATTACCTATGTGGTGAAAGCGTCCCCAAAATTTGAACTTGTGGCAAAGAATACCATGGGAGAATCCTGCTATGCTTCACCTGCCATAAGTGGTGGTGAAATGTTCTTAAGAACATGGGATGCACTGTATTGCATTTCAGAAAAAAGCGGAACCACCGCCTCCAAATAAACCGGGAGAATCCCATGCCAGAAGCTTGGATCATCAATGCTGTTCGTTCCCCGGTTGCCAAAGGCCATGCGGAGACAGGTGCATTTCGTAACGTTCGTGGCGATGATCTTGGCGCGCTGGTTCTTTCCGGTCTGGTGGAGAAGTCCGGGATTGATCCCGCACTTGTCGAGGACATTCTCTGGGGTTGTGCCAAGCAGTATGGCGAGCAAGGGTTCAATGTTGCCAGGCAGTCTGCCTTGATAGCCGGGCTTCCTCTGCAGGTTTGCGGGGTCACTATCAACAGAAACTGTGGTTCCAGCATGGATGCTTTGCACCATGCAACCCGGGCCATTTGGAGCGGCTGCTCGGATGTGCTAATTATTGGCGGCGTTGAACACATGCAGCGGGTTGGATGGGATGTTGTGCCGGATATTGGCCCTGGAATGCAAAAAAGACACACCCCAGAGGCATTCCACATGGGGTTGGTTTGCGAGCATTTGGCAAAGAAGTATTCCATTTCCCGTCAGGAACAAGATTCGTTTGCCCTGGCCAGTCATCACAAAGCAGCCCAAGCCACGAACCGTGGTTGGTTCGATGAGGAGATTCTTCCAGTTTGGGGGCATAAGGCAACTGGCGAACTGGAAAAAGTCACCAAGGATCAGACCATTCGCCCGGGCACAACCTTGGAAGCACTTGCCAAGTTGGAACCTGCCTTCATGAAGGATGGTACCATTACCGCGGGAAACGCAAGCCCTTACAGTGTGGGCTCGGCGGGAATGCTTGTCATGTCAGATATCAAAGCGAAAGAACTTGGCCTGAAACCCATGGCTAAAGTTCGCGCCATGGCTATCGCTGGTAATGAACCCATATTGATGGGAATTGGTCCTGTTCATGCCATGAGAAAACTTCTTTCAAAAAATGCAGTGAATATAGGTGATATTGGCCATATTGAGGTAAACGAGGCTTTTGCAAGTCAGACAATTTCTGTCATCCGCGAGATGAACTGGAATACGGATATGGTCAATCCTTTGGGTGGCGCGCTTGCTTTGGGGCACCCGCTTGGGGCCACCGGTGCAAGAATTCTTACCACCATGGTACATTCCATGCAAAGGAACAATACCCGATACGGACTGGCTTCCATGTGTATTGGTGGGGGCCAGGGAATTGCCACCCTACTGGAATTGGTTAATTAGGGCTGAAGCCCGGAGGAAAGTTTTTACTGGCAGAAGTGGTTTCAGGCTTTTCCACCGCCGGCGCAATCGAATGAATGACATCCAAAAACATGGAAGCGCGCTTCTCGATATTCAGAGTTGTAAGCAGATCCATCTTTACAAAGCTGTCTAAGGGCAAGGCGAAGCTGAAAATATCGCACAAATCCCCCAAGGTTAGATCACTGTGGACAAGCCTTTCCAACTGACTGGCTGCATCGGGTTGATGTGTGAACCAGTCGCCCATGCGTTTTGCCACCTTCGCGCGGAGTGATCTTTCCTTGTCAGCAGAGCAGCATGGAATATCTTCCAGAATTTGCACCTGTGCCCTTCGATAAAGCTTTCCGGTTTCAAATTCACTGGTAATGCGTGCCCGGGCAAGTCCCTGAAGCAACATATTGAATCTTCCATCTGGCAGGCGGACCTCCTGCTGGATTTTACCAATACAAACAACAGGAAATATGGGGGTGAAATCCATGAATCGATGTGCCGCAAAAGGGTGCGCCAAAGCCATTGCGATCAGGCGATCGGTCGCAAGGGCATCCTCGGTCATTTGCCTGTAGCGTGGTTCAAAAATGTGCAAGGGTTGCATCACACGCGGGAAAAGCACCACATCCCCCAATGGGAAGAGACTGACTGTGCAGTCAAAATCTTCAGGAAATAACTGATGATGGTGCATGGAATCCGGTACGATTAGGAGAAGTAATTGGTTCCATTTATCATTCTAGGCTTAATGGGGATGTATTTTCCCATATAGTGGTCAAAATCTTTGGGAGTTTTGGGATGGCAGCCCATCTTGGAGCCAGTGTGCTGGAAGGATTTTGCAGAACCCTGCAGAGGGGATTGCAATCCGGCCTGGATGTGCCTCGTGTTTTTCGCATGGAAGGTAAAAGGCACACCGGCAGATTATTCGATGCTTGTGAAAACATGGCGGTTTTGGTGGAGCAGGGTGCTGCAATTCATGAGGCTTTTGAAGCCCAGGGCACACTTTTTCCCCCATTGTTTTTAGCCATGATAAAAGTCGGGGAAGAAACAGGAAATCTTCCCGAGGTTCTGCTGGAGATGAGCAGACATTACGGCGATATTTACAAGCTTCAGCGAAGGCTACAATCCCAACTTACCATGCCGGTGTTCCAGTTGCTGATGGCTTTCTTCATCATCACGGTATTAATACTTGTACTTGGATTCCTGCCCAAAAACCCGGGTCAACCATCGTTTGATCCATTGGGATTTGGATTGTCGGGCATTTCTGGCGCGCTGGTCTTTCTGACAATCATCGGCCTTTTGGCGTTTGGTTGCTTCATGCTCTGGAAAACCGTACTAAGCCAGTTGTGGTTCCAAAGACGGGTTTCCGCCATGTTCATTTCCCTGCCGTTAGTAGGCGATTATTTTCGTGAGAGTGCCCTTGCAAGGTTTTCTCTTGGTTTGGGTTTAACTCTGGATTCTTCGATTTCCGTTCGCAAGGCGCTTCGCATTAGCATGAATGCCACCTCCAACGATGCTTTTATTGAAAACTGTGATAGTGTTCTGGCTTCGGTAAAAAAAGGCAACCCGATGACTGTATCCCTGGGTAAATGCAATTGGTTCCCTGAGGAATATTTGGCCCAGGTGGAGATCGGCGAGGAAAGTGGCACGATTCCCGAGGTGTGCAGAAGGCTGGCTACCATCCATTTCGAGCAGGCAGGCAGACACCTGGCCACTTTGTTCTATTTGTTTGGTGGGGCGGTTTGGCTTTGTACGGTGATCTTTATCGTTTTTATGATTATGCGAATGTACGGCGGTTATATCAACGCTTTGTCTATTTAGTCTTCAAGATTTAAGGGTAATTTTTTAGGCTGCGTTTGATAGGAAGCCTGTCGGATGGTTTCCTGACTTCTATGTTCCACAACTGCAATATCACAAAGACCAAGGGAAGTTTCCCCCATTGCCTTGATGAACTTTTTGGCCTGCGAATGATCCAGAAAGTTTGGAGCTTCAAGGCTGCAACGATATTCGTGTGTCACTGTTAGAAAGTCTGGCAAAAGTTGTTTCAAACCCTGAAGAGCATGGCGGTGGGTGCACAAAATTACCGTCTTGGGCTGGCTTAAAAGAACCTCCCGAAATTCATCGAATTCCTTGCTGCGATAATTTTTCAAATGGTTTCTCTTAAGGTCAAAAGCAATGGAATTGCTTTCCCTGGGATAACAAAGGATGGGAAGATTGCTGTCCCTGCAAACTTGATGAATGAGTTCCCGATGAGCCATGGGAGATCGAAAATTTGCGTACCATGGCAAAAGTAAAAATTGGATAAGAAAAATAAGGGCCAGATGGGCTGTGCATGTAAATTTTAAAAGTGCTGGCTTCCAGTTACATTCGCTTGTTAGGAACGATCCGAAGGCCAGGCACAATGGTGCGAATGCAGGCAGGATATAAGTTGGCAGCTTGCAACCACTCAGGCTGAAGAAAAAGATGCACCAACCCCCCGCCAAAAGCAGAAAGCCATTGGTTGGATTTTGAAAAGCGTGACCTGCGCCCGAACCAAGTTTGCGTGCAAATTGCCAGCCAAACCAGGTTAATGGCAACATTCCACCCATCAGGATCGGTAGATAAAAGAAAACACCACGCTGGTGGTCAAATGGTTCAAGGAAGCGTTTGACATGATGTTCCCAAAAGAAATGATTGAAAAAGTCGGGTTGCTTGTTTGCCATGAGTAAAAACCAAGGTAATGGAATAAACCCGGCAACCAATAACCATGCAAACCAAGCTTTGGGTTTCAGCCGGGCAAATCTGGAGTCCAGCAGGCAAGCGATAAACAAGGGAACACCAATTAGCACTAAGGCAATGGGCCCTTTGGTTAAGATTCCCAAGCCACAGATAAACGCGCAAAGGGTCCACCAAGTTTTGTGAAGTTTGGTTTGCCTTATCGCCAGAAAACCTGTCAATATGCCGGTAACGGTAAACAAGGTGATCAGGCTATCGAGTAGAAGTAGTTTCCCCATGATAAGAAAACCGGGGCACAATAAAAGCATAATGGATCCAGCCAGTGCGGCTTTTCTTCCTATGAGTAAAGATCCCAGTTCCAGGCAGACTGAGAGTGTTAGAAAGCAAAATAACGCGCAGGTTAGCCTCGCCTGCCAGATTCCCACCCCAAAGAACTTGTAAGAAACCATCACAGACCAATAAAAAAGTGGAGGTTTATCCAAGTAGGCTTCATCTGCAAGCAGCGGAATAACCCATTCACCTTTGGCCAACATTTCTCGGGGTATTTCCGCATAGCGAGTTTCGTCTGGTTCAAAAAGTTCATGGTTTAGGTTGCCAAAACATAAAAGTGCGGCAACCGCATAGAAGCAAGCAGACCAAAACCATGGTAAAGAAGAATTGACAGGTTCGGATGTGACGGGGAACAGGATCCTCTGCCAAAGTTGGCTGATCCATGCCCAAACGCTGATAGTACTTTGCCTGCCTTCCATGGCTTTCCCCAATAGATAGGGGCATTTTGCCAGAAATGCAAAGCAAAGGTCAATTGAAGCTTTTAAGCTAATTGCCAATTAAGCTTTTACGCAGATAAAAACGCAGGGCAAAGGTCTGGTATAGGAACCAAACCAGAAGTATTTGAAAGGCCAAGAGCATTTCAACGGTTATTAATCCTGCGATTACAAAGACCGCACTTTGTATTTCAACCTGACCTGTGAGGAAAGAAATCACGAAACTAGCCAGGGAAAAGATAAAAATGATGATAATCCAGGCGGCACCTTGAAGATTGCAGGCATAACTTTGGCCATCCTTGCGGATTGCCAGGAATGCATTTCCAAATAGGAAGGAAAGAATCGCAAAGGAGGTGTGATAACAGACAGAACCTATAACACCAAGAATAAGGCCAATTCTGCGGGCCTCCATTGTTTTGCCAGTTGTCTCAACTAACGAGGAAGACAGAAAAAATATCAAAGCTAACACAGTCAAAATCAGTGAACTGGTTGCGATACCTTTTGATTTTATGCCGGAACTTGCCTTTAGAATAAAAACATTCGAAATGATGAACAAACTAAACATGATTAGTAATGCAAAAATGGTGATAACAATTACTACTATACGGTCTTCGGTTAGCTGAAATAAGTTCGGGATCGCTTGAATCGAGGAAAACAATTGGAATTGGAAAGCCAAAAAATGGAGGAGGATTCCAACCGCCATCAGCAAAGTTGCAAAATGCAAATCTTTGAGATGAGATGGATTGTTGTCTGAGACACTAGTAAAAGTCTGGGGCGATGCCTGGGATTCATGGTTCGGCACCACTTCTGCGACAAATTCAGGTAAACCTGTGTCTGGCGGTGAATAAGTGGGAGCCTGGATAGGTGGAAATAATTCCGCGAATTCTGACGCAGAAGCCCAGTCAACCTGGTTCAAAGAAACTTCGTGGAATGGTTTTAACTTTCCGCGCTGTTTAAGTTGAAGCATTTCATGAAGCCCCAGGGGCCCAAATGTCTTGCCTTGTATGCGAATGAAATAATTCATGGGTCACCAATGGAAAGTTTAGCGGGACCGGGCAACCACCCAAACCAGAAAAGCGATTATCAGCAATGCACCACCCGCAAACAAACCGGCTAAAATAAAAAGCTCATTTTTACGCGAGTGTTCGGAAAGTTTTTCCAGACATTTCTGGTATTCCATGACGAGGTCCTTGGGAATGGTCATCTTGGGAAATACCTGCCTGAGGTCCGATGGAATATGGCTGTTAAAGTTTTCAATGGCTTCCTCGGCTGCAATCATGGCAGCATTTAAATTTTTGATTGTTTCTTCCGCAGTGCCTTTTGCAACGGGAGCTTGTATGGCACTTCTCAGGGTAAGAAGTTGTACCTGGGCATATTCCCGGACGGATTCGATTTGGTCGTAATTTTCTATCCAGTGGACTACCGGTTCTATTCTGGCCCAGTATTGATCCCCTTTTTGAACCCCGGCGGCTTTTGCCTGAGAAACCCATTCCGCATAATGTTTTTTTGCAGATTGCAGATCCTTGGAATGGATTGCATTAAATGCCCTGTTAGCGAGGGTCTTCAATCTTTTTTCAAGGTATACTCCGCGATATTTTTCCACCGTTTGCAATACTTCCGGTGATGGAGGCGTGGTCCAATTATTGAGGTAATACTCGTCGATGTGTTCCTCCAAGGCATCGTCATTCCTCTCGTTGGCAGCCTTGCGGATGTTTTGGACTATTCTGCCCTGTACATTTTTTTCAATGGCAACAATATCCTCTATCAAGGTGGCGTTAATTCGATCATGGTTGCTGATTTCCCTCATAACCAAAAGCCGCTCACTGATTGGGGCTCTTTCTAGCACCAGTTTTCGAAGGCTTCGGTAGAGGTTTTCTGTCTGCTGATATTCGACATATGCTGTTTGCAAATTTTTGATGGTTTCCATATCCAAAGGCGGAGGAACCGGCAGATCTTGGAATGGCGCCATCATTTCGTAGTCAATCCGGCCATGGAAATCCAAGGTGGATACCAAATCCTCCAACTTAGGTTCAATATTGGCAAACTGAATGGCTTCGGTTCGCAGGCTGCGATTCAGCAAGTCTTCCAGCCGGTTTAAGGAGCTATTTACTTCGATACAAGCGCGGTGGTAATCATCCGCAGCTTCCCGGACTGCCGCGCTTGGGGTTTTTTCCTTGGATTGAACATAAGACCTCAGGGTGGCGACTGCCTCATCAATTTTCATTTGCCTTCTCCACCTTTTTGGAAAACACTCCGGAAATCCTGACAATTTCAAAGTCAGAACGAAGTTGATTGAGCCTTTTCATCAGTTGTTCTTTGGGTAAAAGGCTGAACACACCTTTTGATTTGGGAATTTTTTCGATCAATGCAGCCATTTTTTCGGGTTCTTCAAGGGCTAAATTTAGCGCGGGGTAAACTGGATATTTTTTCAGATTATTGCCAAGTTTATCCATTTGAATTTCTTCACTGTATTTAAAAATAAATTCAATGATCTTTGGGTTGACCTTTTCAATCGAATCCAGATGGTTTTCGATTTTTTTCGGTTCTTCCATTTCAAATTGCTGATTGACCAAAAAGAGTGCCTTGCTGATTTCATCAAGGATAAGATCCGGTGCTTTACCCACATCCTTAAAAATGGGTGTGGTTGCGAAAAGGTTGGGATCCTGATCAATCGCATTGAGGAATTCTAAAGTGTTCTTGGTGGCGTTTTCCAAAGCTGCAAGGGCGGCCATTTTTTTTTCATCATTAGGCTTTGAGTTTTCCAACAAGTCTTTTAAAAGTTGTTTTTTTGAATCGTTTGCCAGGGTTCGAAGAATAAAAAGTCCTTGCAAATCTTTGGCTGTTTTTAAATCTTCCAGGGTGGTGGTTGCAGGATTGGTAAGTTTGTGATGTTTGGCAAGGGAAGCAAGGATGGAGGTAATTTGTTCCCAGCGTATCAAGGTATCCGCGAAACTATCGGACACCTGGTTTTTCAAAGTTCTGTAAGTGGTCCGTAATTCCGAGGCCCTGGCCATATCCCGATTAGCCATAACTTTTTGGAATTCTTTGATGTTTCCAGCAAATTCTTCTTCTGGGGTTTCCTGTAGCTTTTGCAGCAATCCTTTTAACGCATCGTTTTCCTGAATTTTTAAAGCCAGTTCTTTGATTGGTTCCAGTTTTTTTTCCAGTTCCATCGCTTTGTCAGCAAACACTTTGGAATCTGCAATCAAGGTTTCATGCTTTTTCTGAAGTTCCAATAGCTTTTCATTAACATCTTTTAATCTTGCCTGATTTTCAGAGTTGCTGTCAGCAAGGATTTTTTCATATCTTTCTTTTTCGCTTTTGAGAGCTTTGTCATAATCTGATTTCTTTAAAGCCCCGGCATATTCTTTTCTAAGGTTTTGGTTTTCGTTCCAAATCTCATCAAAATTGCCTTGTAATTTGGAATAACTAAGATTGGATGGAAGGTTGATACCCCAACCCACTACAAAACCCACCAGCAAAAGTCCGCCAACCACAAAAACAAATGTTTTTTTGAATGCTTCCGGATTGCTAAGTGATTCAAGGCTTATTTTGCCAGGAAGCAGTCGCGCGGATTTTTCAATGGTTTCAGGAATATCTGCCTGAAATAGGTCAGGGATAAATCTAGCCTGTTTCCATTCTGTACCAGTTATTGAAACCATGTCCACAGGTTTTAAATGCCCGGCATTAGCCATGGATAAAAGGGTTTTGAACTCAAAAGGCCCTGTTTTTTCATTTCCTAGTTTTACGTAATATTTACTCATGATTTTGGGCTATTTCTGAATGATACCAGTTTTGGTTATAAGTTCTTCCATTGGGATCCAATGTGTTTTCAGCCAGTTTTCCCGTGCTACTTTGATCTCGGCTTCCTGATTCTTTTTAAACTTGTATGTATTGATTATTTTCAGAAGCTTTGTTTTGTTTTTTGGAAAATACTCGAGGGCGAAAAAGAGGTTCAGGTTTTTTTGGTTGGCCTCTGATGGAAAATACGGGGCCAGCGTTTCAAAGTTGGGAAATTCAAATTCCAGGACATCCATCTCCCTAGCTTGTGGGGGCAAACTTTCCAAAAATTCCTTTTTGTATTTTTGCATGGCATTTGAAAGGTCTAAAACACGGACTTTACCTTCAATAATTTTTCTTTCTGCGGAAAGGTTTGTTTTTTCTTGCTCAACAGCTTTGGTGATAAACACTAACAAAGGATTTTCCTGGTTTTTGATGTCTGGTATTTTAATAGCTTTGCCTTTTTCCAGATGTTCCATGTCAAAGTTTGCGGTTATGGCTGTCTTTGCAAGGTTTGCCTTTTGGGCAGATTCAATTAGGTCTTTTACGATCCCCACTGGAAGGATTAATTTAGCTTTATCATCCGCTGTTTGGATCGCTTCTTTTACTTTTGTTGAAGTAATAATTTCTTTTTCCAGGTCCTCTTTTTCACTATCAAGCGGAGTGATTTTACTTTTGGTATCCTCTATTTTTATGGATTGCAAATCCTGCTTTATTCTTTCCAATTCTTTTTTGGAAAGAGCTAGTTTTTCTGAATTCTTTTTTGAATCTTCCTCAAGTTTGTTGGAAGTTTCCAGGTGCTCCAGTTTTTTAACAGTTAGCTTGGTTTCAAAAGAACTTGCGACGGCAAAATAAATCCCATATGCAACACCCGCCGAAGCAAGGAAAATCACCGCCAGTACATTCAGGGTTATGGCACCATTTCCTTTTTCTGGTTTCATGATGCCTTCTTTCGGATCAGGACTTCGTTACATTTAATTTCTGTCCATTCCAGTAGTAATTGCATAACTGCTATGGATGGAACAAAAGGTTTGCTTTCAGGACTCATGCTGATTTCAGAAGATATTTTTTTCATATAAGCATTCAGATTGGCATTTACATGATCCAAGAACTCCATGGATATGGAGTGCCTGATTTCAGCAGGAATT
This sequence comes from Planctomycetota bacterium, assembly GCA_041180805.1. Lineage (GTDB taxonomy): Bacteria > Planctomycetota > Planctomycetia > Gemmatales > Gemmataceae > JBEGQX01. Next base: position 3,575 of record JBEGQX010000153.1, on the reverse strand, counting down.
GATTCAAGATTCCCTTCCACCACCTGAGGGTTTTTCGTTTCAGGTGACACCAGCATTTGTAAAAGGTTGTCCAGTTTTTTGGTTTTGGGGAATTCCTGCAAAGCCGTATTCAACCTTGGATTTGATTTAAGGAAATTTAAAAGAATATTGCTTTTAAAGGCTGCCTTTTGCTTTTCAAAAAACAAAGGGAGATTACCGCCTTTTGAGTTCATTTCTGAAAAAACAAAAAGGTTTTCGGTTGCCAATTTGCAGCAAAAAAGAATTGAAAAACAGTTATGCATGGAGAAATTTTGAGGGATGGTGCTGTTTGAAGCTGTGGAGATTTTGGATGCCCATGAGGTTAAATTTTTAAGCCAGGTTTGAAATGCTATGTTTCCATTTAGTTTTTGCCTGTCTTGTTCAAGCCAGTTGGCTGCCTCCAGATTTTTATCAAGGGGGGTGGCGGGCATACTTTTCCGGGCATAATTAAAAATAAAATCTTTCAGGTTTTCTGGGGCCAGAATAGTTTTTCCAGCGTGGTTTAGAATGTCGGAGGGTTTTTCCAAGTCTTTTTTTACTATTACTGTGGGAGGTGTGGATTCCAGTGCGGGTTTAAGTTCACCAGCAGGAATCTTGATGTTAATAATATCAACACTTTTGGTAATGAGATCTTGGGCTTCCTTTAATGAGAGGCATTCTTTTGGGCTATTCTTTTTAAGCCAGGATTTGCGGTCGATTATTTTATTTTCGTAGCCCTTTAGCTCTGTGTTTTTCTTATTCAGTGCAGTTTTGGTTTCGTCTATCTCTTTGAAAATACGGATTTCTTCCGCAGTGGTTTCTGCTAACTGATTGTTTAATTTGGTTTCATCAGTGTTGGCTTTGGAAACCAATTGGTTCCATTCCCCCAGATAAACTGTGTAAGTGATCAGCAATGTTAAAAAAGATGGCATTAGTACCAAAAAAACTATGCCCAAATAGGAGAAAAGCTTTTTGACATCGAGGGAACTCTGGGAAGAATCAGCGGATGAATGTTGCTGGGAAAGTTGGACATCGACTGGTGAATTGGAAATTTTAATCTGCTTTTGGATATCAAATGCTTTGGGAGATGCGGAATAAATTGAAAATTCAGGCCGAGGTTCAATTGCTTCACCCCTGGCCAGGCTTGCAAGGTCTGATGAAGGGGCTTTTTCGTGAACATTGGAAAGGTTGAGAACTAAATCCCTGGGCGACTTGTTTAAATAAGGCGCTATATATGCACTTGCCTCAAGGGGTATGAAGCGCCAAGTGCATTTTGGGCCGTTACCTCCCAGAGTGTAGTAAGTGCTGAAGGTAACTTTCCACCTTTGGTGTTCTGCCAATACGGAAATCGCATCGGAAATTAAAAGCAAAGGGTTGATACCAGATGGGTACAAAATGTGCACCACGGAGCCAGCCACAGATTTTTCTGCAAGCCAGCCGGCCCAGCCTGGGTCAAAGCCAAATGCCTTCCAGTTTTTTGCAAGTCTTTCTGTTGGATTCAGGTTGGGAATGGAAATTAGTGGTAGTTTCTGAATGTTGTCCCAGTTCGATTTAAAAGGAAGTTTAGTTATGATTTGGGCAGGTCCCGCGGATTTTTGTTCATTACCATCCACGATAATATGATGGGCAAAGAAATTCGATCTTCCGCCATATAATGGTGCGGCGCAAATCCGGGATAAAACGGAAATTTCTGTTGGACCTGCTGGTAATCGGTAATGGCAATAATTCACCGGGTTTGGGTCGGGCCCTGTTGCAGGATATTTGTAAAGCTGCTGATAACTGTTAATGGGAAGAATATTCTGAAGAACTAGTCGGTTTAAGAGTGCTCCTTCCGACGCAGCAGCATAACAAAGCGAACTTCTACCGCCATCGATTCCTTCATCCACCGCGCTGTAAATTAGCTGCTTAGCCATAGTTCAACCCATTTATGAATGGCGCGATTTGGAGGAAGTTTTCTCAGCCAGAGGAATCAACTCCTTGGTGGTCAAAGCAGTTGCCAAAACCAGGGGAACGGTTACCCACACGGGATGAATATCACCCGGGCGAATCATGCTTAAACTGTTGGATGAATCCTGAGATGGTGGCTTTCCCAATGAGCTTATTGGAATATAGAAAACATTGTTTGCGAAACTTTCACAGGTATTCACAATATTTGGCGCATACTGTTGCAGAAATTGCTTCAAAGAGGAGGAAGCTTTTTTTACCTTGCTGATGGAAAGGCCAAGAGTATTCCTGTTAAGAATGGGTTCGTATGGGTCCGAGGTGCTTATATCCGGGGTCAGGTGGCTCCAAGTATCCCATTTAGTCAAAATGACTATCACGGGTTTTTCGTATTTCATCGAAGAGCTGTAACCTTTGTACCTGCAAATACGACTGATGGATTCTGTTAAAACCATTTCCTGACGGTTGTCGGAATAAACCTGGTTCGATTTCATCGATCCCAGGCGAGTTTTTTCCGCGGCCTGTTTTACACCAGGGTATTGGGTAGGGTCAAAAACGAACAGCAATGCATCCGCCTTGGACATATGTAAAGTGACCAAATCCACATCATTGTCCATTCCCAATTGGAACGACTCGCCAGAATTATCGTAAAGGGTGATCAGTTTTCTACGCAAAGTGGTGTCCTTGGCTGTATCCAAGGGGTCAACCTGGAAAATAAATGGCTTTGCGTAATTCACAATCTGGCCACTTACCTTGACCTGATTGTAAAGATTTTCGTGCAAGTGCTGGGTGCGGTCCACCAACTCATTAAGTGCAGTCAGCTTGTTGGGATCCTTGTTGTAGAAGATTTTGTTTTCGTTCTCCAGCAAAGGCCTGTTAAAAGTCGGATCCGGATCAAAGAACTTCAGCTCAAAATTCTCCTTCATGATGCGCCTAAGTTCATGTGTCATGCTGGCTAAAAAAAATGATTTGCCGCTACCCCGGGTTCCAAGGATGGAAAAAAAATTGGTCTGGGTATCAAGCACACAACGGGGAATTTCTAAATGACACAAAGGGCATGCCATCTTTTTGCACTCGATCCCCTTTGGGTCGATTGCGAACCCATCCATGGTGAAACGGCTTGGAAGAAACCGCATCATGGCATCATCAACGGGTAGTTTACGGTCTCCAACCAAAGACTGATGGCTGGCTATCCAAAGCACATCCTCCGGTAAAAACCGGTTTAAACAATTCGGGCAGGTGGCATTCTGCTTTATCTTGATCTTGGGGGAACTCATGTTGATCTGCTTCGCCTGGGCTGGAAGTAGGATTTATGTAATTATACTTGTAATTCTCATTTTTGAAATAACCTTTTCCAAATACCAATTCCCTTTTAAACCACCGATATTTATTTGATTTTGTTGGATATTCCATCAGGCTGGCTGGCTATGATAGTCTTGTAAGTTCAACTGTTTTGTGTGTGATCTAATTGGAATTACTGATGCTTCTTGAAACCCAAGCATTAACCAAGCGCTATGGGGCATTTACCGCGCTGGATGCCTTGGATATGCGGATTGATCAGGGTGAAGTGTTTGGTCTGCTTGGCCCAAACGGTGCTGGTAAGTCCACGGCTCTTAGATTGATTCTTGGTTTCTTGA
>JBEGQX010000152.1:0-8404 GCA_041180805.1 Planctomycetota bacterium | reverse complement strand
CGAATAACTTTTTAAAAACCTCTAATTGCTTTGCGGGTTCATCGAGGGTTCCGAGGATTTTCAAGGATCCATCCGCACAATTATTCAAGGTTTTGGTATCTTTCGAACTTTCCCTTATTTTGGTAACCATGGAGCCTAAAGTTGCTCTTAACTTTTCCCTTTCATGGGCCATTTTTTTGGAAGCTGGAAGTTGGTCTTCCATATCTTTGACTTCCTCTTCCGGATCTACCCCTTTGTTCACTTGAAGAATTTTGTTAACCCCGGCACTATGATCCAAAAGCCTTGTCAGGTGCCCTTGCAAGGACCTTGGACCATCCAGCCTTTTCCACCATTGCAGCGCTGCTTTCAATTCCTGATGATCAGTTTCATCCATCGCAAGCACGGCTTGAATGGCCTGTTCCCGTATTTGTTCTGCCTCGAATGGTTCAAGCATTCGGAAATCCGGCTCAACGGGATACTCGGATTCATCGACCAGTGCATATTCCCTGAGAATCGCACCTAGAAAACCATCTATGGTTCCTATCTCGGCAACTTCCAATTCTTCAAGCCGGGCGTTCCACCATTCCCGTTCCCATTCATTTTCACGCGCTTTGCTGATTTGTTCCGCCAATAGAATACGAAGCCGGTGCTTAAGTTCCGCGGCAGCTTTCCTGGTGAAGGTAATCGACACAATATTTCTCAGGGTTATTCCATGATTATGAAATAGATCATCACCTGCTTTCCGCATGTGATGTTTCAAGATTTGGATCATACGGTCCACTAGCACACTGGTTTTGCCACTTCCTGCATTGGCACGAAGGGCGAGATTCCTCTGGCAATCCAGCGCATGCTTTTGTGAGTCGGTGAACTGTTCATTTGCTTTGGTTGGGAACATGGGCGATTCCTTAATAAATGGTGTTCTTGAAGCCTTGGGGATGCCTGCAAACAAAACGGAACGAGCAAAAATCAGAGCATTCCGGATACTTGCCATCCACATGCAAACTAAGGGGAAACTTACCAGCCCGAATCATTCCAGCGTTTTCAAGAGCCTTCTGGCGGGCAAGATTTTCGGTTTGTTCTCCCATTGGCACATCCAAATCAAAAACCTCGTTTTTTGATGAACCTTTTTTATCTGCCAGGTGGACATAAGAGGCTTTGGAAATCTCCACCGGCACCCGCATTTCTTTGGATAGGGTTTCCCGCGCCGCTATGGAATAAAGTTGAAGTTGCAGCAACCTTCCATCTTCAAGCTGCACTTGCACCTTTTTTTTATCCGGCTTGCCGGTTTTATAATCCGTCAGTGAAATTTTGGAAGTATCAGAACGGCTGGCATCAATACGATCTATCTTGCCAGTAAGGTATACTTTGGTCCCACTGGCATCCTTACCCAAAAGTACCTTGCTAAATTCCTTTTCACCTTCCAGATATCCATATTCCTTCTCGTATTCCTGTAGGTGTGACACAAGTAAATCCAGCACACCATTCTTTTCAAAGAGTAAATTCAGGCGGTGCAATGGCAGCAAGCCAGCGTATTCCAACCGCATTTCCTCCCAGAGCTTTTCGCAGTTTTTTTGAAAACTTTTAGCATCTTTATGAAGATCGAAAGCTGAAGCAGGTTTATTGGCTGGAATCTTTTCTTTTTGCCTTTTTTCGTCGTAAATATCGCACAAGGCCTTGTGGACAAGCTTGCCCAGCAAGGTATGTTCGCTATCTTCAAATGGTTCCAAATGAAAAAGTTTGCCAACCAGGAACCTGAACGGACACTCAGAATAAGATTCCAGCGTGCTTGGGCTGAATTCTTTTTCTGGTCCATATTCCCTTGAAAGCAACTCACCCAGAGAGCTGTTCAGGGCTGTACCATTTTCTTCCAGCCTTAATTTTGAGGCCCAGTTCTCACCCGTGGTAGAACGATTAAACGCACCTTCCAGCAACTGCTGCTCCATTTTACTTGTGATTAAATGCAGCTTTGGTGGCACCTGAATTTGTTTTTCAAAAGGCTTCAAGAAAATAGATGGGATTAATTCCTGCTGCCCCTCTTTTTGGGGATGGCAAAGAAAAAGTTCTTTCCTGGCTGCAAAAAATAATCGCGAAAACAGGTACTCCTGTTCATTCCTTCTCGCACGCGCCAATTCCCAAAGATTACGACTGTTTTCCCGGATACGTGGGATATAACCCCGGCTTCGAGGTGTTGGTACCTGTCCCTCCACCAAACCCAAGGCAAAAATATGGTCAAATTCCAATCCCTGGATTTCACGTGATTCAAAAACCTGTACCCCGGCATCATCCTCACTCATGACCTGATATGTTCGATCTGATAGTACAGTTTGCAGCAAATGAAGTGTTGCTTCCGCGCGGCTTACACTTCCACCCGCATTCTTCAATTTGTCGGATAACAATTCTTTTCCGTGCAACAAAACATCCCGGAAGATATCGAGGATTTTTGAAAGTGCCTTTTGGTCTTTCTCGATTTCCGCCCAGGGAACCATGGTTCTTCCATCGCGAAGATTCGGCTTTGCCTGAATCCAATCTTCCATTTTTACCGTGTGCAGAATTTGAATCATACTTTCCAGAATAGATTGCAAATCCCCACTGGATAATGCTTTCTCAAGCTGAGTGACAGGCTGCAAAACCTTTTCCAGCGAATTAAGAAAAACTTGAAACTTATGGCCGGTGGATTCCGATTTTAATTGAAGGCCGGTTCCAAACCTGCCAAAACATTCCTTCCAGGATTTTGAATCCGCTGGAAAATGCATGGGCAATGACAGGATTTTTTCCACGAAATAGGGTCTGTCCAGGACATTTAAGACAAAAGGCAAATGCAAGTAGCCTGATAAATCCTCCCGCGACCATTTACCCTTGATAAGTTCCAAAGCCGCCTGAAGAATTCGCGCCGGTCGGGATTCCGCCAGGGGAAATCCCTTGCCCGCAAGATTGAATGGAATGCCCGACCGGGGAAAAAACTCCCTGACTAATTGATCGTAAGGAAAACCAGGGATCACCACGGCCACATTTCTGAAATTAAAACCTTTGTTGGTTTTTTTCTGAAGCTTTAACCATCTGGTTAAGAAATGAATCTCGGAAAAAGCATCCGGTAATTCGTAGATTTTTAATGCTTCCAGATTTGCGATTTCCTCGATAGGGCTTGTTGTTTTAAACAACCGGTTACCAACATCTGCAATTGGGGTTTTCTTGCCTGCTTCATAATCATCGGAATCAACCTGAAGTTTCTGGTTTTCAAAAAAATCGGTTGCAAGGTGCAGGTTATTGCCCGGCGAACTATCTGGGTTTCCCACCATCCAAAGGGCAACATCGGTTTTTCTGGCTATTTCCGAAACAAGTTGAAGCTCCACTGGAAGAAAAAGATTAAAACCTTCCAGAAACACAAATGGTTTCTGTCTGTTTAGCCATTGTGCCGGCCCATTATTTTCCCTCAAGTGGTTTACCAGCTTGAAAATCAGGGTGTTTCGATCTGCAAAATTATTTTCCCCCAGTATTCTTCTGTAATGGTTAAAGGCATCCACAATCTGATGGTCGGTGCCTGGCGCAGGGTCGGTCATAGTGCCCAAATAATCACGAAATAACCGGTCAAGTTCTGAAAGCAGAGAGGGGCCTGCCTCCCTGTTGGCAGCCAGGCTCCAGCTTTTCGCAAGCACAAGATGCCTTTGGGTCTCTGACATTACATGAAAGTTTCCTGTCAGGCCCTGCATGGCAAGTTCATTGATCCATTGTTCCAGATTCATGATTCTTGGAACCATGCCTGGTTTTTTACCGAGCAATCTTTGCAGATATCGCTTACGCCTGGAGTTGGGAACAACCCAGTAAACTTGGCTGGAGTTTGGGTCGCAGGCAAAAACCCTCTGGTAAAGATTCTCAAGAAAAGCCGGCTGGTTTTCCGGCAATTCCAGCGGAAGACCTGCTATATTAGACCTGATAAATTGGAACATTAGGAATTCCTTTGCTGCCAACCTTGAAAGATTGTCTTTCAGGCAGGAAGATTATTCGAACCTATGGAAGAATAATTTCCAGCCCAATCGAAAAAAAATCTTTTGGGGACGATTCTGAAATTATCAGGTTCTGGCAGCGAATAACTTACCCAGCATATAACCACGGCACAAAATAATGATCAAATTCATACACGCAGCAGACATTCACTTGGACAGCCCACTGCGTGGCTTGGCACAAAAGGAATACCTTCCTGCGGATCTGATTCGATCTGCCACCCGAAAAGCCCTTACTAACTTGGTCAACCTGGCAATTGATGAAAAAGTGGACTTTGTTCTCCTCGCTGGTGATCTTTATGATCGCAATTGGGATGACAGTGCCACAGGATTTTATTTTATCGGCGAGATGAAACGGCTGGAGGGAAATAAAATCCCAGTAGTCATGATCACTGGAAATCACGACGCTGTCACTATTATTAAAAAACCGCTTCCTTATCCTGATAATGTGGTTATTCTTGACTCCAAAAAACCGCAATCCCATCACATTTTAAAGGAGGAAATTCTACTAGCGGTAGTTCACGGACAAAGTTTTCAGGACAAGGCCGTTACCAGCAACCTTGCCTCAAAATATCCACCGCCTATTCCTGGAACAATTAATATTGGAATTTTGCATACCTCTCTGGAAGGTTCCTCAGAACACGATACTTACGCTCCTGCCGATATCCAGGAGCTTATCCTCAAGGAATATGATTACTGGGCTTTAGGGCATATCCACAAGCGCGAAGTGGTAAAAACCAACCCCTGGATCGTGTATCCAGGAAACATTCAGGGCAGGAACATCAGGGAAACAGGCGCCAAAGGGTGCTATTTGGTGGAATTCGAGGGAAATGGGAAAGCCAAATTGGATTTTCGCGATTTAGATGTGTTTCGCTGGCTGACCCTTGAAATTGACCTTGGAGGAATTTCGGACAAACAAGGGTTTCTGGAAGCGGTAAGCATAGTGATTGGTGAGAAGCAATTGGATGAAACCCAGATTCCCCATGGGATACGGGTAATTCTAACTGGGGAAACACCATTTCATGACCAACTCGCCTTCGACACAAACTGGGCCAGGGACGAAATTCAGGCGCTTTTCATCGACAAAGGAAACAATCTGCTCTTTGTGGAAAAGTTGGTTTTAGAAACAAAGGCGCCTTCAAAGGGTGATAAACATGGCAATTCCCTTTCTGAGGACGCCTTGAACATTATCCACAAAACCATTGATTCGCTGCGAAAAGACCCAGACTCTTTGAAAAAACTTATCATGGATTCCGAACTTGCTGACTTGGCCAAAAGGATTCCAGGCCCCTGGCGCGAAGAAAATGATCCTGATGCAATCCTACCCTTGGATATTAAATGGCTGGCGCCCTTGTTGGATCAGGTAGGCCCATTCATAGAAACCACAGATCGAAAAAATCGGGGCCAAAGATGAAGGTAAAACAAATCTGCTTCCAAAAAATAGGCCCGTTTGAAAACACCCGGTTGGACTTTACCCAAGGCCATCCGGGGCTTCATGTTGTTTATGGGGCCAATGAGACTGGAAAAAGTTCCGCACTGAGGTATTTCAATTACTTCTTTTTTGGAATCCCACTAAAGAACGATGAAAATTTTAAGCACGACTATCAGGATTTTTTGATTCAAGCGGCTCTTCAAGCATCCCAGGGCGATTTCAACCTGACCCGTACCAAAAAGAAAGGCAGGGAAGTCCTCTTACCGGATGGTTCCAACGGTAAGGAAATTCTTGACAGCCTGCTTGGCCCTGTCAGAGAGGAAGAGTTTCACCGGTTGTTTGGAATAAGTCATTCCCAGATTCGTCATGGAGCCCAGGATCTGCTCGATGGGCAGGGGGATTTGGTAAAGGCCCTATTTGAAGCTGGTTCGGGCTTGCATGATATTGGCAGAATTCAGGAAACTCTGGACAAGCAAATTGAAGCGGCTTTTTCAAAAAGAACCAACTCGGAAAAACCCATCAATGCAACCATTGAGAAATACAAGAACCTTAGAACGGAAATGGAAAAGGCAAAGTTAGATAACAGTGAATGGCGTTCAGCTTCTGATAGTAACATGGCATTAAAATCTCAGGTGGAAGAACTTGAGAAGGAAATAACCGTAGCAAGAGAAAAGCAGGAGCGTCTTCAAAAAATTATCCGGGTTCTTCCCAACCTTACCAAACGCAAATTGAACCGGATTAAACTTGCACCCCTTGGGCATATTCCGGTTCTGCAGGAGTCCGAAATCACTGAATACGAGCAGGCTTCAAAAAAACGTGAAACCGCCCTCGTTTCTATCGATGGTCTTAAAAAACAAACCAACGAACTTGATGGAAGGATTAAATCACTGGTAGTAGATGAAAACATCCTTTCCCAAATAAATGAAATTGAAGCGCTTTATCAGGCCCTTGGCCAGATGGACAGCCTGCTTGCGGACCATCCAAAGCGAATGAGGGAAAAGGAATCCGCGGAATCAGAAGCAAAAAAAATAGCCCTGGAACTTTACAAGCATGATGACTTGAACCAAATCATTTCATTACTGCCAAATTCGGCCCTTCGAACTGAAATTTCAGGCATCCACGCCGACATAGACCACCTAGAAAAACAAATACTCGAAAAAAGGAAGAGGAAGCAGAAATCCTGGAGACCATCCAATCACTGGAAAGGAAATTAAAAGAGCTGGATTTGCATCCCCACCTGGAACAAATCCAAGCTTTGTTTGAAAGCATCAAGACTGAAAATCTGCTCCCTTCGACATTGAAAAGCAGTCAGCAATCGATCAATAACTCCAGGGGTTCGCTGGATGCGAAATTTCAAATGCTGAGTCCCTGGCAGGGAAGCCAGGAAAAACTTCTTGACACCCTTTTGCCATCCCCGGAAAGGTTGCAGTATTTTCGCAGCCAATTTCAGGCGTTGGAAAGCAAAAGGAATATCTTGATCCAACAAAGCCAATCCAAACAGCAAGTAAGGCGGGAAAAACAAAGTCAGGTGGAGAACACTCAACCCATCCTGAAACTTCCAACCATGGATGCATTAAAGGAAGTACGCCAAGCCAGGGATATGGCTTGGAAAGCTTTTCAGGATGGATCACAGCCACCTCGCGAAGTTCTTGGTAAACCTTTGGAATCCTCCGATGCACGTTTGATCTTTTTAACCCTTGTTGAAAAGGCAGACGATTTGGCCGACAGAATCATGGCTGATGGTGAAAGAATTGGAACCATCAAGCAGTTAACGATGGATATCCAGCGGTTGGATGATGAGATCAAGGCCCACGCAAAAGAAACCGAGGAAATCCAAACGGATCAGAATAAATTGGAGGAATCCTGGAAATCACTTTGGATGGATGCTGGCATTCATTCACCAGGTGCACCCCCCGAAATGCTAACCTGGCTGGAAAAAGCAGAGGAGTGGAAAAAGGAATACCAGATTTACCAACCAATTTTGTTAAAGCATCAGGAATACGAAAAAAAACAGGTAGAACTTTTTGGACAGGTAGCGCAACTGCTAAGCCTCAACGATGCCAGGGTAGATACAGTTTGGCAGTTTTTGAATTCATTCATCACCCATGAACTGGCAAAGGGTCGTGACAAGCCAGGCGTATTGGAGCAATTCGACAAGGAAAAAGGGAAACATGCCTCCACAAAAATCAAGCTGAATCAGTTGGTCGCGGATAAAGCAAAAAAGGATCAACAATGGGTAAGCCGGCTAGGGGAATTGAAAATTCCCACGGATGCCGGTTCGGACAGGGTGCAAAAATACCTTTCCGAAATTGAAACCATCAAAAGCTACTGTAAAACTGCCAGTGAAAAGAAAAGTCAGGCTGAAAAAATTCAAAAGGACATTTATTCAGCGCAGAATGACCTGAGGTCATTACTTAAGGCACTGAATTACGAAAAATACTCCTCGGAACCGGACTCTTTCCGAACAACCGTGGAAAAATTAGCGAGGGAGCTGGAACAGGCAAAAAAAGACAGGGACCTTTCGCAGGAGTTCGCAAAACAATTGCAAGAAAGCAAAACATCACTTGCCGAAGCCGAAAAAGAAGCCGGGCAATACGAGGGAAAATTGAATTATCTTGCAAAATTGCTGGGCACTGCCTCCCTGGAGGAAGTTTCAAAACACTTCGAAAATCTACGCATTAAGGCGATGGCTACGAAAGAAATGGAAGATGCTGAAATAGAACTTACCAAGGATGCCTCCGGCGAAAACCTTGACGATTTTTGCAGAAGGATGGAAGGGCAGGATGATGATAGAGCCCGCTTGGATTTGGAGTTACTGGATAAACGAATCGTGGAACTTGGAAAAAGAGAAAGTAACCTTCGAGAAGAAATAGGGGGTAAGAAAAAGGAACTGGAAACCTTGGAAAAGAAGCATGGGGCATTTGAGTTTGCCGCGGAAATGGAGGGACAGAAATCCCTGTGCCAGGAGCGTGCCCGGGAATTCGCCAAGGCGGTC
>JBEGQX010000151.1:0-5382 GCA_041180805.1 Planctomycetota bacterium | reverse complement strand
GCTGGTTTTTCACCGGATTATTGCTTTTGGTTTGATTCAGGGGTCGGTGGATTTCAAACTTCGAATTATTATCAATCAAGTTTCCCCAAATGGGTTAAGGAATTCAATGAGTCTGGCTTTGTGAACCAATGGAAAGGGAAAGCGTGGAAAAAATTTAAGCCATCGCTAGATTATGCGAATATTGCCGGTCCTGATGACCAGCAAGGGGAGGGGCTTGGCAAGGGACAGGGTAAATCTTTTCCTCATCCTTTTGGTAAAACTCAGGCTGACTATTTTGAGGCCTTGTACAATTCGCCTTTTGGGAATGAGGTACTTTTTGAGTTGATGAAAAAGGCGGTGGTTGCTGAAAAGCTGGGGCAAACAGATAGCAAAGATTTTCTTTCGATTTCATTTTCCAGCAATGATCCTGTGGGGCACACTTGGGGGCCGGACTCCCAGGAGGTGTTTGATACCACCTTGCGAACCGATGACCTGCTTAACAGATTGATTGCATTTCTTGATGAAAAAATTGGTCGCAAGAATTACACGATTGTGATTTCTGCTGATCACGGAATTTGTCCCATTCCTGAAGTTTCAAAAAACAAGGGAGTCGATGCGGGAAGGGTTAACACTGATTTGCTGGGCAAAGAACTGGAGAATGAATTAGCCGCAAAATTTGGTAAAAGTGGCTCCAAGGGGAAATATGTTGAGTCTTTTACAAATGGTTTCGTTTATTTCAACAAGGCGGTTCTTAGTGAAAAATCAATAAAATTAGATGACATAATCAATTTTTCCAAGGGGTGGGTGAAAAAACAAAAAGGGATCGCGGATGCTTTTGGGGTAAATGATTTTGCAAACAGCAAGCAATCTGAGTCTAATTTGCTTACGCAAATTGCCCTTTCCTATCACCCGGACAGGTGTGGTGATCTGTATGTTTTATTAAAACCTTATTATGTCCCTGGAAATTATTTGACTGGCACAACGCATGGTAGCCCCCACAAATATGATACGCATGTGCCTTTGGTAGTTTTTGGGGGTGGTGTAAAGCCAGGTCTTTATAAGGAAAAAGTTGCCCCGACTTTGGCTGCGGCAATTTTGGCCAAATTTCTGGAAATTCCCAACCCTGAAAAGTGCCAACTTGAGGTGCCTTCTTTTATTTGGCAATAAACCCGGGGTTGACCTAAAGTAAGGTTTTTAAGGACAATACTTTTCTTAATTCCCATAAGGGTTGAGAAAAAGATATGTCATGGAATCGAAGTACTTGTTTTTTGGTTATCGCGTTTATTTGTCTTTTTAACAATTATGCTTTTGGTTTTTTTGAGACAGGCCGTTATTTCAATGACGCGACTTTGCGTTCCGTTCAATTTATTGACAAAAATGAGGGTTGGGCGGTAGGTGACCAGGGGGTTATCTGGCACACTATTGATGGAGGCGACTACTGGGAAAGGCAGCCCTCTGGTTCTGAAGCATCTCTTCGTTCGGTCCATTTTTTAAATCCTAATGTTGGTTGGACGGTTGGTGTCGAAATCCAGCCAGGTCTGGGAAGTGTTGGGGTTGTACTTTTCACTAAAGATGGTGGTAACAAGTGGTCCAGAGTTCTTGCCGATACTTTCCCCGGCTTAACCAGTGTGGGGTTTTCCAGTCCCCAAAATGGGTTTTTGGTAGGAGAGTGTAGGGAAGGTTTTGGATCGGGGATTTTTCAAACAATCGACGGTGGCAAATCTTGGACCCCTGTGGATGGTAAGGGAAATGGGTGCTGGAGATCCATTGGTTTTACACCCAAAAAAGTTCCGTTTTTTTGTGGTGATTCAGGCCAGTTGGCCATGCTTTTAGATGGAAAAATAATTCCCTTAAAAGTTTCTTCCGAATTAAAAGGTGATTTTAGAATTTTAAATTTTATGGAGCAGGAATGTACTGTTGCCGGTAAAGGCGGCGTTATTTACAAGTCTGATTCTTCTTCCGCATTCACTTCGTGGAATAAGCCAAAAACCACAGTTTCCACAGAATTGCTTGAATGCATGCAGATTTTCTGTGGAGTATCCTCTGGGGAAAATCAAATTTTGGCGGGGTATCCAGGGTCCATTATTTTAAAGAGGGATAAAAATCAGGTTTGGAATGCCGTTAAGGTTGATAATTTGGCTAACTTGCATGCCATGGCAGTTGTTCATGAAAAAAAAATAATTGCAGTTGGGGAATATGGGCTAGTCATGAAATCACAAGACGCTGGTGAAACTTGGAAAGTCATCCAGCAAGGGGCCAAAAAATCTAGAGTGTTGCTTTTTTCATCCAAGGTGTCAAATTTTCAACCGGAATTGGCTTCGTTACTGGGATTTGAGGAGGGGCAGATTCTGCGAACAAGTGCCCTTGGACATACTGACCCTAATCAACAGTCTGATAGTATTTGGGATATCCGAATGGATTTAGCTGGAAGAGTTTCGGGTTCCACAAGCTCCATTTTAATTGGAAATTACCCTGAAAAAAGCCTTGAAGAGGGGGATCCTTTAAAATTGGTATCTTATTGGGACTCTTTGCATGAAGGCATGGCCGCGGATAAATTGGTACGCGAATTAGTTTTACTAATCCAAACTTCCCGACCGGATGTTGTTGTTTATTCAGAAAACCTTGAAGATTTTTCATCATGCAGATCACAGACAATTTTTCATGCCTTGCTAAAGGCTATAGAGAAGGCGAAATCCCAAGATTCCAGAATATTAGAGGAATCCGGGTTAGCTAAACAGGATGTGAAAAGATTTTTCATTCCAGAAACCTTGAATAAATCATTAATAAAACTTGATTTGGTGACTCCATCACCGGTTTTGCAATTACCACTCTTTGATGCCTCTCTTAATGCACGGCAGATAATTCAGAAATCCCCAAAATTAAATCAACTCAATTTCCGTTTGGCTGGTGCGGCAGGTGGGGGTAAGCGATTTTTGGATGGATTGGCGCCCGCTGTGATTGGACTGAATTGTCGGGAACTTCCGCAATTCGAAAGTATTTCCAAAGATATTATTCAAGCATACCAGGGGGCTAATCTTTTAAGGCAACTTAGTGACCCTTCAATGCAAGAAAATGGCAATTCAGGGGTTATGTTGGCCGGAATGAATTCCATTGTGGAAAAGCTTCCGGATGAAAAAGCCGCAGTTACTTTGATGGGTATCGCAAATAATTTTCACCAGGCTGGAAATTGGGCTCATGCCAGGGAAGTTCATAAGCAGATAATCGCCAATTATCCCGCGAGTAAACAGGCTTCAGAGTCGATGGTTTGGATGATAGTTCATGATGCAAGTTCCGAAGTTCGAAGAAGGCATGAGCTTGGACAGTTTATTGCCAAATCAGAATCAAAAATTGGCATTCCTGGTACCGGCAATCTTAAGGTTGAAACCCCAAGAGATATTTTTGCCACGGAAAACAAGGATCAAGACAAATCAGTAAAAAATAAGAGCGTTAAAATACCGGAAATTCCCAAGGTTGAAAATCAAACGGCGGGAGAGAAGAAAGTTTTAGCTAATTCCATGGAGTCCAAGGCTTGGTTGCAAAATAGTATTTCTATTTCCGAAAAATTTCAATTTTATGGTCCCTTGGCACAAAGGAACCCCAATGTGCTTTTTGCAAGTAATTCGGCAAAAAGAAATCTGGGATTGACAGAAGGTACAGCGGAGGCGTTTCAAGAATTTCTTGGCAAAAAGCCATCCGAGACCTGGCGCCAAAATGTACTAACTGAAAACTGGTTGGTGGAACGAAAAGGCATCTGCCCCAAGAAAAATTTTATTTGTTCCAAAAAAGCTACAAGACCACTTGTTGATGGTGATTTGGGAGATTCCTGCTGGGAAGGCATTCCATTTAATTCCGTCAAACACAACAAGGGGAATGAAAATTCCCTGCTTAAATTTAAGTTTTTTTACGATGACCAGTTTCTATTTATCGGAGTAACTTGTGGAGATTTAAATCATGAAATCCGACCGGTAAAGGGAGAATTTCTAAGGGATAAAATGCAGCCCTTTATGGATAGGGTTGTAATTCGATTAGATATGGACAGGGATTACACCACAGCTTACCAATTTGAAATTGGCGCAGATGGATCTGCTTTGGATTCGTGTTGGAATGATAATTCTTGGAACCCAGCATGGTTTTTTAAGGTTAAAGAGCTAGAGAATAGCTGGAATGCAGAAATTGCTATTCCCTGGTCTAGTCTGGTGGGAAGCCCAATAACCAATGGTAAAAGCTGGGCTGTGAATGTTGGTAGAATTAGCCCGGTTCATGGTTTTGTTTTTTGGTCAGAAAATTCCCCGAAAAAAAATGCCATGCCTGGACTGGAGGATAGTGGCCTGATGTTTTTTCAGGCTGGCGAAAATCCCCTAATGAAAGTACCCAGCACGGATAAAAAGCCTTAATCAAATGATATTTTGATTTTTCCAATACAACCTTGAACTACCAACATAGGGGCCATGGAATCAACACCTTGATAAGTGTCATGGGATAATTTGATATGATCTGCCCCAACAATCCCTAGACCCTGCGTAGCGTCTAATGGCCACCATCGACCCCTCACATAAGCTTCGGTCCACATATGAAAACCCATGCTAGGTTGGTTATTTCTTTCCACATAGACTAAACCGTGGGCTACCCGGCTTGGTATTCCTTCGCTTCTAAGCACCGCGGCAAGCAAAATGGCGGCATTCCTGCAGTCCCCGCTATTGGTTCTTGCAACCTCCGATGCTGGTAGAAAAGAAGTTCCATTTGAAAAACTGAACTTCTTTCGCATCCACTTTTCAATTTGGATGGATCTTCGCCAAGGATCCTGGTCATTGGGAAATGGGGTTTGAGAGTAAGCTTTAATTGCTGGATGATCCCAGTCAATAAATTTTGAAGGAGTCATTTCTTCTTGTGAAGGGGCAGGAACTGTTGGGTATTCTTCAGGTGACCAGTAGGCCCTTGAATCCAATATCAACGAAAGCGGCGTTCTTTGTGATATTTTTTGCCTTTCATCTTCTATGATTCTCAAATCCGTAAGTGTTCCACTTATAGCTTTGATTTTGTATGAGGCCCGGGTTGCCGTTTTTGAGGCCTTAAAGTGCCTGTCTAAAGGAATTAGTGAATTCGTACCTATGTCGAATGTCGGTTGGACTGGAGTTGTGGGTGAAAAAGCCACTCTGGTTTTGGATGCTGGCAGGCTTCCATTACGGGATATTTGAATATCCCCAATGCCGTCCATTTCTGTTTCTGAGAAAATGACTTTCTGGTTTTGGTCTAAAAAGTAGGTTGTTTTGGGCAATTGAAGTGAATAATTACCACCGTCTATTTTCCTGGGATTCATCACCACTTGCCAATGAATATTCGAATTGGATTCTTTGGGATCAGATTTAATGGATGAAGCTTCAATAGTTACAAAACGGTTGACAA
>JBEGQX010000150.1:0-50615 GCA_041180805.1 Planctomycetota bacterium | reverse complement strand
AATCGCGAGGTCCTAAAAAGTGAGGAAAATCCCACCGGGGTCGAACCAGATGGCACAGGAATCCGCAGGGCCCGTCTGACAGCGTTTGGTTCGGTTTCAGAAAATGTTGATTACCGATTTCAATTTGATCTTGGGGGCTTTGGCAGGCCAGCCATTACGGACATGTATATGGATGTTAAAGATGTGCCCCTTCTTGGGCATGTTCGAATCGGGCACTTCAAGCAACCTTTCAGCCTCGAAGAGCTGACCAGTTTTCGATTCAATCCCTTCATGGACCGTTCAAGCACTTTTATTTTTCATCCATTTCGAAGGACAGGTGTTGGTTTTTTTGACTGGTCCGAAGATCTTAAATGGACCTGGTATGTCACAGGCTTTCGTGGATTCAATGATTTCTATGGCAATGATTTGACCGATGTTGGCGGCTATGGCGGTGCTTTTCGCGGTACCCATTGTTTTTACTATGAAAACGAGGGTGAAGATGTTTTGCATTTTGGTGCCACCTATTCAGTGATAGGGCCATCGAATGGAGGTATCCAATTGGGTCGTTTTGGAGGAAATGCACCCGAGCTTGGTCTTATTCAGGGGCAGATAGATACATCTCGCTTTCGACAGAACCAATCCATGGTTAACACTGGCAGACAATTGACAACACAGAATGATTTGTGGACTGGCAAGCCTTATCCCGGTACCAAGTATTATCAGGATTTTCACCTGGAAACCGCGATAGTTCGTGGGCCTTTTTCTTTTCAGGCCGAAGGGGACATTGTTCCTTTTAGCCTGAACGATGGGCGTACACCAATATTCCAGGGTGGTTATTTCTTCATCACCTGGTTCTTGACAGGTGAACACAGGACTTATGATAGAAATCTCGCGTTGTTTGATCGTATCATTCCCAAGAAAGATTCTAAAAAAGGCGACCCTTTTGGTGGCGCATGGGAACTTTGTGCAAGGCTAAATTACATTAATCTGGATTCCAATGGGGTTAAAGGCGGCATTCTAATAGATCCAACTTTTGGTTTTAACTGGTACATGAATCCTTACACCAAGCTGACATTTAACTATATTCCAGCTTACCTTAACTCGCCTATGCGTTACACAGATCCCTTAAGTCCATCTGTAAAAAGTCAGGCCAATGCATGGGGACTTCAGGCTCAAGTTGATTTCTAGACCCTTTCCCCAATTAATTTCTAATGCCAATGGCAAGTTATGCCGATTATTCCAAGGAGTAGGGTTGTAACGACCCTTGGTGCAGTCATTCCCAAGAGTGAAACATGGTAAATAGAATCAGCCTTTTATTGTTGATAAGCTGTGCCATGCTTCTTGGGGGGTGCAACCCTGTAAGGGATTACTTTAAAAATGGCCTGAAGGTAGGCCCCCAATATTCCAAGGCCCCCGCACCAGTCTCACAAGACTGGATAGACCGTGACAAGGATACGCGGATTACTTCTGGAATGGAAGAACACCGCAACTGGTGGAAATCGTTTAATGATCCAAACCTGGACGAGTTGATTTGTTTTGCGAGCAACCAGAATCTGAAATTGAAGGAGGCTGGTTACCGTGTACTGGCATCCCGGGCCGAGTTGGGAATCGCCATCGGCGAGTTCATGCCCCAGTCCCAGTTCATGCAAGGCAGTTTCTCGCAAATAGGCCTTAGTACCGCGGTCGCCAACAGGCAGTTCATTCCCACCAATTACTATCCGCAATGGAATTATGGCTATGGTCTGATTTGGGAACTGGATTTCTGGGGCAAATACCGCAGGGCCATCGAATCCTCCAGCGACCAGTTGGATGCATCCATTGAATATTACGACGAGGTCATGGTTTCCATTCTGGGCGATATTGGTGAGGCCTATGTTCTTAACCGCTATTTCAACCGGCTTGTCGAACTGACGAAGGAAAACATTGAATATCAGAAGATGACTTTGCAGGTTGCCGAGGCCAGGTTTCGTGGTGGTTTGACCAGTGATCTGGATGTGGAGCAAGGTAAAAGTGACCTTGCCGCAAGTTATGCGAAAATTCCGCAGTTCGAGCGCTTTGCCCGCATAGAAAACAACCGGCTTTGTACACTGCTAGGAATATCCCCGGAAGACCTTGAGAAGAAACTCACCAAGGCTTCCATACCTGTTCCACCAAAAGACATAGCCGCGGGTATACCGGCCCAATTGATAGTTCGGCGGCCGGATGTGCGCAAGCTGGAAAGAGAAGCCGCCGCAGAATGTGCCCGGATCGGTATAGCGGTTGCGGATCTTCTGCCCCACATCTATATCAATGGTTCATTTGGTTACAATGCCCAGAACAATCTGGCGATGTTTACACCTCCTTCGTTCTATGGTTCGACGGGTCCGGGCTTTAGCTGGAATATTCTGAACTATGGCAGATTAATCAATCAGGTGAAATTGCAGGATGCCAAGTTTCAGGCTTGCATAGCACGGTATCAGGATGGCGTAATCAAGGCGGGTGCCGAGGTTGAGGACGGCCTGGTGGACTTTTTGAGGGGCCAGGAAGCTGTCAAAGATATGATTGTTTCAGTCGATGCGATCCGCAAGGCTTCGGAACTGGTGCTGGTGCAGTATCGGGCCGGAACCACGGATTTTAACCGCGTCTCCCTGGTTCAGGAAAAGCGTATTAACCGCGAACTCGAACTTGCACAGTTCCAACAATTGCAGGCCCGTGGCTTGGTGAAAACCTATCGTGCTCTGGGTGGTGGGTGGCAAATTCGGCTGGATGGTTGTGCGGAGGGTGAAAAGCTGAACGAAACAAAACCACAGCAACAGCTCCCAACGCCAAAGATACTAACCCCGTTGGACCCAAACCCTGAAAAGAGGTAACACCATGCGATTCAGTCGAATGATGATGGCATTGCTGTTGCTTTCTGGACTGGGGGTGTTGGGAAATTGTGGGGAAACTGCCAGAATCTGCCAGCCATGTGTGGATGACTACAAAACGAAGAGCATGCCCCCCAAACGGGAATATTTTTGCCCCAATGGTTGCGACCCCTACAAGATAAAATCTTGTGTTCCAACCAAGCCGTATTTTGTTCCCAACGGTTGCGATGATTACAAATACAAAACCATTCCCTGCTTCAAGCCGAACACCCTTGGTAATTGCTACCCAGATGGAGGGACAGGGATAAACTGGTGGGGCTTACGGCCCAGGCCTGATTCCAGCCATCCAAAACCCAATTAACGCAGAACAGCCCTGGCTTGTTATTAATGATGTTCCGGAGCCTGATGAGTGGTGCTTGGTTCTGCAGGTATCGTTGAAACCTTTGAAAACCTTCCAATGACATAAAAGAAAATGGGGGTGAATAAAATCCCCAGGAAGGTCACGCCCAGCATGCCAAAAAAGACTGCTGTACCCAGTGCCTTGCGCATTTCTGCGCCAGCACCTTCGGAAAGCACCAGTGGCACCACGCCCAAAATAAAGGCAAAAGATGTCATCAGAATCGGACGCAGCCGCAACTTGCTGGCTTCCACTGTGGATTCTGCAATTTCCTTTCCCCGTTCACGCAGTTGCTTGGCAAATTCCACAATCAGGATGGCGTTCTTGCTGGCCAACCCCACCAGGACGATAAACCCGATTTGCGTGAAGATGTTGATATCCATCTTGAATAACTGAACACCAAGCACACTGCAAAGCAGGCACATGGGAACCACCAGAATGACCGCCAGGGGCAGGCTCCAGCTTTCATACTGGGCCGCCAGCACGAGAAATACAAAAACCACAGCCAGGGCAAATACCGCCATGGCTGTACTGCCGGTTTGGAATTGCAGGAAGGTCAGTTCGGTCCATTCAAAAGCCATGTCACGGGGCATGTGTTTGTTAGCTATTTTTTCCATTTCCAATGCTGCCTGTCCCGAGCTGATTCCCGGGGAATTGTTTCCATAAACCGCCGCGGCAGAGTACATGTTGTAGCGCATTAGAATGTTTGGGCCAGAGGAAGGGAGAACCGTCATCAGGGTACCCAGGGGAACTGACTGTTCCTGCTTGTTGCGAATCTTGATCAGCAAAAGGTCATTGATGTTCCCACGGAATTGCGCATCCGCCATCACATTTACCTGCCATGACCGGCCGAATAAATTAAAACTGTTCACATAGTAAGATCCAAAATAGCTTTGCAGGGCTCCAAAGACATCCTGCATGGAAAGGCCAACCGCAGCTACCTTTTCCCGGTCAATGTCGAGGTAAAGCCATGGTGTATCCGCCCTGCTGCTGGTAAAGAGTCCTTTAAGTTTTGGATCAAGATTGCCCTCCAGCACGACGGTATCGGTTGCTTTTTGCAAGCTCTCCATGCCAAGGGGACCACGGTCCTCGATCATCATCTTGAAACCGCCTGCGGTACCCAGGCCATCCACCGGGGGTGGGCCGAAAATAGTAACCATTGCCTCGGGAACTTCCTTCATGCATTTGCGACGAATTTTTTCCCCTATAAGTTCCGCAGTGGAACCTTCCTTAAGGCGTTCCTCGAATGGTTTCAACATGATGTTGATGGAACCCAGATTGGGTGAATTGGTACCCATAAGCAGGGATTGTCCCGCAATGCCAACGGTATGGGCTACGCCTTCCGTTTCCAGGGCAATTTTGCAGATAGCGTCCACTGTCTTGGTGGTGCGCTGGACAGATGCTGAATCCAGAAGCTGGATGTTTGCAAGCAGATAACCCTTGTCCTGCGGGGGGATAAAACCTGTGGGAGTGATTTTGAAGTTGTAATAGGTTGCGTACAGCAAACCCCCATAAGCCAGCAGGGCGATGATGGAAATCTTCAGGAAGAATCTCACAATCCCACCATACATGTTCGTGCCAAGGTTGAAGACCATGTTGAAAATGGAAAAAAACCATCCCAGGGTAACATCCATGAGCCGCTGGATTATATCCTTGCGGGCTCCGTGGGGTTTCAAAAGGATAGCCGCGAGTGCCGGGCTCAAGGTAAGTGAGTTAAATGCAGAAATGATGGTGGATACCGAGATGGTGATGGCAAACTGCCGGAAAAACTGACCCGTAATTCCCGATATGAACGCGCATGGTACAAACACCGCGCAAAGAACCAATGCCACTGCAATAACGGGGCCGGTAACTTCTTCCATGGCTTTGCGGGCAGCATCCCTGGGACTTAGGCCTTCCTGCAACCATCGTTCCACATTTTCCACCACCACGATGGCGTCATCCACCACAATGCCAATCGCCAGCACCAGACCAAACAACGAAAGGTTGTTCAGGCTGAAACCCACTGCTGCCATCGCTGCAAAGGTTCCGACCACAGCAACAGGCACCGCAATCAGGGGAATCAGCGTGGCCCGCCAGCTTTGCAGAAAAACCAGAACCACAATCCCCACCAAAATGATCGCATCCCTCAGGGTTTTAAAAACCTCGAAGATCGAATCCTTGATGAAGGGGGTGGTGTCATAAACAATGCGGTAGTCCAGACCCGGGGGAAATCGGCTCTTTAAATCCTTCATTTTGTTGTAGATTCCATTTGCGGTGGACAATGCGTTGGAGCCTGGAAGCTGGAAAACCGAGAGTGCCACTGAAGGCTCACCATCCAGTGAGCAGATCTGGTCGTACTGCTGTGCTCCAAGTTCGACCCTGGCAATATCTTTTAGCCTTACGATTGCAGCCACTGGGTTGGAATCTTTGCTTGGTACGGACCGGATGACTATATTTTCAAACTGTTCCACATCCATAAGCCTGCCCAGGGTGTTGATGATCAGTTGGAATTGTTGTCCCTTCGGGGCAGGTTCCTGACCTATGGAACCAGCGGCAACTTGCAGGTTTTGCTGGCTGAGAGAGTCCGTCACCTCCTTGGTGGTAATTCCCAGGGAAGTCATTTTTATCGGATCAACCCAAGCCCGCATGGAGTAATCCCGCTGGCCCATGTAGGTGACATTTCCCACTCCCGGCAGACGCAGCAGTTCATCGCGCACCTGGATGGTGGCAAAGTTGGACATGTAAAGATCGTTGAACAGGGGTTTTTTGGTTTCCGGGTCCTTTTCGGAAACCAGATTGATGATCATCATGATGCTGGGGGAGATTTTCTTCACGGCCACACCCTGTCTTTGCACCAGGTCGGGCACATTGGGAAGGCCCAACGATACACGATTCTGAACAAGAACCTGGGCCATGTTCGGATCCATGCCCAGCTTGAAGGTAACCAGCAGGGTATAGCTGCCATCGTTCGCACATTGCGATGTCATGTACAACATGTTTTCCACGCCGGAAACCTGCTGTTCAATCGGAGCGGCCACGGTATCCAGAACGGTCTGTGCGTTTGCACCTGGATAGCTTGCGGTGACAATGACCGTGGGCGGGGTTATTTCCGGGTATTGGGCCACCGGCAGGGCTGTTAATGCAACCGCACCCATAATGGTGATAACAATGGAAAGCACTGTTGCGAAGATCGGCCGGTCGATGAAAAAGTGGGAAATCATTCCTTGTTCCCTCCGCGGATAGTACCCTTGCGCAACAGCACGAACAGTCCCAAGGTGGCGATGGACAATAACAGATAGGCTGCCCTGCCAAAATTCTTCGCCCATTTGGAATGGAAGATCGGCTTGTCATCCAGGCTTTGGATGATGTAGAAAAACACCGGGGTAAAAAGCACGCCCAGCATGGTGACCCCCAGCATGCCTGAAAACACAGCAACCCCGAGGGCTTTTCGCATTTCTGCCCCGGCACCGGAAGCGATGACCAGGGGCACTACGCCAAGTATGAACGCGAACGATGTCATCAGGATGGGGCGCAACCGCAGCTTGCAAGCCTCGATGGTTGCCTCTTTCAGGGGTTGGCCCTTCTCGTGCAGATCCTTTGCGAACTCCACGATCAGGATCGAATTCTTGCTGCACAGGCCAACCAGTACCACCAGTCCGATTTCCGTGAACAGGTTGATGCCTGTCATCCCGACGATGGTTCCAATCAATGCTGAAAAAATGCAGACAGGAACAACCAAAATAACCGCCAGAGGAAGGCTCCAGCTTTCGTATTGTGCTGATAAGACGAGGAATACGAAGATAACCGCCAGGGGGAATACAATCTTGTTGCGAAAATCAGTGCTTTCCATGATCTGAAGCAAGCTTAGTTCGGTCCATTCCACACCCATGGTTGGTGCCAGGGTTTTTGAAGCGGTTTCCCCAACCACCCTGACTGCATCCGCCGAACTTAGAATCCAGGGAAGGTTGAATCCGTTTACCGGGGAGGAACGGTACAGATTGTAACGAATGACCATGGAAGGGCCGTTTACATCACGAAAACGAACCATGGATCCCAGAGGCACCATGGTTTTCTGATCGTTTTTAACTTTAATAAGATCGATAGACTTTGTTTGGTCCCTGAAATTGGCATCTGCCATCATGGTAACCTGCCAGAACCTGCCAAAGGCGTTGAAATTGTTCACGAACAATGATCCAACCAGCGAATTCAAGGTATTGTTGAGGTCCTGGAAATGAACTCCCAGGGCCCGCACCTTTTCACGGTCAATATCTGCGAACAACTGGGGTGTGCGAGCCTGATAAAGTGAAAAGAAAACAAACAATCCGGGAATGGATGATTTCTTTTCAAGCAGTTTTTCAGTTTCCTCCTGAAGTGCCAGGGCCCCCATGTCTCCCCGGTCCTCAATCATCAACTTGAATCCGCTTGCGGTTCCAATTCCGGGAACAGGTGGTGCACCGAGTATGGATACTTTGGCTTCCCGGTTGATCTCCCATATTTTGGCATTGAGTTTTGCGAGAATGGAACGGGCATCCGTGCCGGGGGCCTTACGCTTTTCGAAAGGATCCAAAATAATGAACATGGATGCATTATTGGATGCGAAGGCGTTGAACAGCAGGGAATACCCTGAAGTGCTCATGGTATGACCAACACCTGGTATTTTCAGGGTTTCCTCTTCTATTTTTGTCATCATTTCCTTGGAACGCCTGACGCTTGCACCGTCAGGCATGAGGACATTGAGAAGAAGCCATCCCTGATCCTGGTCTGGAATGAATCCCTTTGGGATTTTCTGGAAAAGCCCAGTAGTGAGAAAAACAAGCAATCCATAAAGAATCAGGACCAGAAAACTTGCCCTGAGACATTTGCCCACCATCCACCCATATGTGGATACACACAGGCTAAATGTTTTTTCGAAAATCCAGAAGAACCATCCGAGAACCAGATTTATGAATTTCTGGAGAATATCTTTCTTGCTGCCATGGGGTTTCAGGAGAATGGAGGCCAATGCCGGGCTAAGGGTTAGCGAGTTGATGGCTGAAAGCACCGTGGATACGGAAATGGTGACAGCAAACTGGCTAAAAAACTGGCCGGTAATGCCACTGATGAATGAGCAGGGGATGAAGACCGCGCACAGCACAAGCGCCACCGCAATGACCGGACCGGTAACCTCCTGCATTGCCTTGCGTGCGGCATTTTTTGGCGTTTCACCTTTCTCCAGCCAGCGCTCCACATTTTCCACCACCACAATCGCATCATCCACCACAATGCCAATCGCAAGCACCATGCCAAACAGGGAAATGTTGTTTACCGAATATCCCAGCATTGCCATGAACGCAAAGGTTCCAATGATTGCAACTGGAACAGCAATCAAGGGGATAATGGTGGCCCGCCAGCTTTGCAGAAAAACAAGCACCACAATTCCCACCAGGACAATCGCATCACGAAGAGTCTTGAAAACTTCCATGATCGATTCGCTGATAAACGGAGTGGTGTCGTACACGATGATGTATTCAAGACCAGGTGGGAAATTTTTGGCAAGTTCCGCCATCTTCCTTTTCACCCGGTCCGCGACATCCAGCGCATTGGTGCCAGGAAGCTGAAATACTGCAATGGCAACAGAGGGTTTGCCATCAATGGTCGCATCCATGTCATAGCGCAATGCGCCCAGTTCCACTCGTCCAACATCTTTTAGTTTCACCATTTTTGGTGAAGTGCCGGGGCTTTGGCCATCCATGTTGCTGGAACGAAGGATAATCTCTCCAAATTGTTCGGTATTAGCCAACCTGCCAAGGCCATTGAATGGAAACTGGTTTTCCATGGATTGCGGGGATGGTGCCTGACCCAGCCTGCCTGATGAAATTGGGGCGTTTTGCTCTTGGATGGCCTTTACAATATCATCGGTGCCAAGGTTTAGGTGGGCTATTTTCTGGGGATCAATCCAGGCACGGATTGCGTAATCCCGCTGTCCAAGCATGGCGATGTCGCCAACTCCATCCAGGCGGAAAATCTCGTCCTTCGCATGAATGGTGGCGTAATTCGATAGATAAATGTCGTCATACCTTCCATCGGGGGAGAAGAAGTTCACTGCCAGTAGGATATTTGGGGACTTTTTCTTGATTAACAATCCCTGTTTTTGCACCTGCTTGGGCAACTGTGGCACAGCCAGGTTTACGCGATTTTGCACAGCTACCAATGCAGTGTTCAGATCGGTGTTCAAGGCAAAGGTAATGGTTAGGTTGTAAAGGCCTGTGTTGTCTGATGTGGATGACATATACAGCATGTTCTCCACACCATTTACCTGCTGCTCTATGGGTGCTGCAATGGTATCCGCAACGACTTGGGCGCTGGCACCGGGGTAAACAACCGAAACCTGCACCGTGGGCGGGGCGACTGGTGGATATTGCGCAATTGGCAATGATAAAAGGGCCAAAGCACCAGCAATGGTGATGAAAATAGACACCACCGAGGCGAAGATGGGACGGTCAATGAAGAAGTTTGATATCACTTGTCGCCCAACTTGTTTTCACTGGCATCGATATTAAGCTTGGGCATGTCAATCACCTCGGGGGCTATTTTCATTCCGGGTTTGAACATGTGAATGCCTGTGACAAGAATCTTTTCTCCAGCCTTTAATCCCGACTTTATCGAACGAAGGTTGTCCGGTTCCAAGTCTCCAACTGTGACACGCCTGTATTCCAGTTTGTTGTCCGCACCAAGAACATAGACAAATTTCAATCCCTGGTCGGTGCCGATGGCCTTGTCGGAAACCAGTGGTGCCTTGTAGGGATTGCTGATAGGTAGGATGACCCTGCAAAACATTCCAGAAATAAACAAAGGTCTTTCGTTTTTAACCGGATTATCAATAATTGCGCGAAGTGTGAGAGTTCCGGTCTGCGAATCCACCTGATTGTTGGTGAAATTCAGCATCGCTTTGTGAGGAAAACCCTTCTCATCCGCAAGACCAATAAAAACCGGATAGGATTTTCCCTGTCCATAATCCGTTGATGAAGACTGTATCCTTCGCAAAAGTGTCAGTAGAGTTCGTTCGTCGGTGTCGAAGTAACAATAAATGGGGTCAATGGAAACAATGGTGGTCAGAAGAGTCGAGTCCTGGTTTACCAAATTCCCCAGGGTGACATAATATTTGCTTATTCTTCCCTCGATGGGTGATGTGACTGTGCAAAACTCCAAGTTGAGCCTGTATACCTCAAGACCTGCTTTCGAGGCCTCCACCGCAGCCATGGCCTCTTCCTCGGCGGCCTGGTACTTGTCCAGATCCTGCTTGCTGATGGCTCCAGGCGTTTTTGCAACTTCCTTGGCACGAAGGTTGTCCGCCTTGGCCAGCTTCAGCTTTGCCTCATACAGTTTTACCTGTCCTAGTTGATCGTCGTATTTTGCCTTGTAAGGCCGTTCATCAATCTTGAAAAGAACATCATTCTTTTTAACGATCGCACCTTCCTTGAAAGGTGTGGAAGTGATGTAGCCGGTGGTTCTTGGACGAACATCCACATAATTGATTGCGTTAAACCTGGCGGTAAAGCGCACATTGTCTATGATTACTCTCTCAATAACCTCACTGACTTGGCCTGGCAATGGGCCATCTGGTTCCAGCTTGGGAAGCTTTGGGGTGCACCCTACTGTCATTAACAGTACAAAACAAAATGCAGGTGGAAGATATTTCAGCATGATCCATCCGTCCTGGAATGAGATTCTTTTTAATCCTTGATGAAATTCTAATCAAATGCAAGCTGGCTGCCGAGCATTAATTGCCGGGCAGCCAGAAGTGGATCCTTACAATCGTGGAATGGAAAAGATTTTCTCAGGGCTTTTCGCTGGCAGTAAGGTTCCTGATTTCAATTCCGCCAAACTCGGCTCGGATTCCAAATGGAGTCTTGCCAGGCTTGATTTTGAAGGTCTTCAGGCTTTCACCGTTGCATTTATATTCCGAGCTATCGCCCCGCACGATGATTTCAAACTGGTTCCATTCATCAACCTTCAGGTTCTTCACATCCGGTTTCTTAAGGTCAAACTTTATCCCCCTCAGGAATGTGTCATTGTTGCACTTGGCATCTGGTTTGAATTCAAATTTGATATGCACATCCCCAGAAAATTCTTTAACTGTCTGGATGGTAATATCCCCTTTAACCTTTGGATCGATGGTTAGAACACCATCTTTCATGATAAAGCGCTTGTTTGCTGCATCTGATTTGCCATCCAGGAGTTCTCCGCCCTTTGCCATCTTCCACCCGGAAAGATCCTTTGGGTTCAGCAGGGGCTTGGTTTCCTGGGCTAGCAAGGGCATGCTGAAAGCCATTGCCAACATTGCCAGACGTGGAATTATCCTCATGGTTTTTCCTTTAAGGTTTGGTTTGGGGATTCCACCAGCCATCGAGGCTGGCGGTTAGTTTTTTCACCATGTCAGACTTGGAGGATGCAAGGTTTTTGTTCTCCTGTGGGTCATCCTTGATGTTGTAAAGTTCCACTACAGGTTCTCCGGGAATCTTGATGCCACCCTTTGCATTTGTTTTGTTGGGGATAATCAGCTTCCAATCCCCCTGAACACACCATCTCCAGGTGAGGTTCTTGTCCGGTCTCTCGATATCTACCGCATTGTGTAAAAAGCAGGAACCAAAAATAGTTTCCCTGGAGGTAACTGCTTTGGCATCCCGAAGATCCACCCCGTTCAGACCATTGGGAACAGGCAGACCGCAAACCTTGTAGATGGTTGGGGCGATATCCAATGAGGAAACCGGGTTATCATCCATGCGAGGAGTGATCTTCCCGGGCAACCGAAGCATGATGGGTGTACGAAGGCCTCCATCATACGGAGATTGCTTGGAATCCACACGGTAGTTGGGATTGTTTTCCTGCTGGATCCATCCGTTGTCGGTTACATAGACCACCAGAGTGTTGTCCGCGATACCTTTTTTGTCGAGATAACCCAGAAGTTCGCCGCATGACTCATCAAACCATTCACACATGGCCCAATATCTGGCCAGGTGAATGGAAGGAGTTTTATCACGGTACTTCGCAAGAAACCTTTCCGGCGGATTGTGGGGTGAATGGGGTAGCATGGGTGCGTACCAAATGAAAAAAGGCTTGTCAGCGGCGTTATCCATGAAATCAAAGATGGGCTTCATGCCCTGGCGACCAATCTTCAGTCCCTCATCACCATGGCGGCCGCCTGCGGCCTGATCTCCATGGGACATGCCATGGGTGAAGCCACCGGTCTTGAAATTACCAGCCCACCATTTGCCTGTCTGAAAGCTGAGGTAACCAGCTTTGCCCAGCTCTGCTGGAATGCGCGGGTGTTCCGCCATGAAGCCATTCAAGCGGTTCACTTGCGCCAGAAAGGCAGGATCCTTGTAGCGTTGTGCCATACCCTTGCCTTCGGGGGCGGGGGGTTCGTTCCCGGTGACCTTTGTCTGGTGTGGGTATTTACCGGTCAGCAGGCTGGCCAGCGAAGGGCAGCAAAGCGAACTTGGCACATACCCCCGGCGGTACACAAGACTTTGGCTGGCCAGCTTGTCTAAATTCGGGGTCTTGATCTGGGGATGACCCATGAAGGAGTAATCACCCCAACCCTGGTCATCCGAAACTATCATCACCACATTGGGTGGCTTCGATTGCGAAAAACCCGTGGAGACATATGCCAGGGCAAACGCCAGTGTGAATGCGAAACGCATGGAAGAATTCCTTAGCTAATGTGAGCGCCCCTGGCTTCCACATAAACCGCATAAAGGGACTGGCTTGCAGTCATGAATAAACGATTACGCTTGGGACCACCAAAACAGACATTACTGCAGATTTCGGGAAGCAGAATCTGGCCGATGCGCGCACCATCCGGCGCAAATACATGCACCCCATCATAACCATCCCCAACCCAGCCAGCGCTGGCCCAGATATTTCCCTTGGTATCGCAACGGATGCCATCCGCAAAGCCAGCCACCTTTTTGCCATTCAGTTCCAGGTTCATCGAGGTGAACTCACGGGCGGGGCCAAGTTTTTTGCCATCAATGATGTCAAACACCCAAATGTTCTTGGGGGCTTTTTCATAATGAGAGGCGCCAGTTTCCGCAACATATAGCTTCTTGTAATCATGCGAAAAGCACAGGCCATTGGGCTTGAAGGGTTCATCGGTCAGCTTTTCGATGGCGCCGGTCTTGGCATCTATACGATAGATTGCCTCCTTCTGGGTGGGCTGTGGGCTTGAGCCAGGATCCTTGGTGCCTTCATATTCAAAGAGCGAACCATAGCCCGGATCGGTAAACCAGATGGAACCATCTTCCGGGTGAACCACGGCATCGTTGGGTGCGTTGAAAGGCTTGCCATTCGCCTTGTCTGCAAGAACAGTGACGGTGCCGTCGTATTCATATCGCACCACCCTGCGGTTGGAATGTTCGCAAGAAATCTGCCTGCCCTGATAATCGAAAGTGTTGCCATTGGAATAACCCACTGGTTTGCGGAAAACGCTGACGTGGTTATCCTCGTTCAGGTAACGAAGCTGGCGATCATTGGGGATATCGCTCCAAAGCAGGTAGTTTCCAACTCCGTTCCAGGCGGGGCCTTCCGCCCAAAGGCAACCTGTTGCCAGCCTTTGGATAGGGGTATTCCCAATCTTGAGTTTTTCGAACCGTTTGTCCAGGGCAATGATATCAGGATCAGGATACCGAACTGGGCTAGCGTTGGGTGAATAATCGCGTTTTGCCGATTGACCAAAGGCCAAAGGGGAAAGCGCCATCATGCCAAGGCCGGCAATCATTCCACGGCGGTTGATTTTTGGATGGGAAAGGTTTTCCATGGCAAGTCCTCATGGGGTGGGAGGTTTGAAATCTGTAAGAACATTGATTATGGCCGGAAATATGGCGGAAGCAAGAACCCATTATCCTAAAATTCATGAAACCAGGGCACTTGCAAACCAAGGAACAACCATTGAACGCTGGGTTGGTAAAGTTCTATTTTCCCTGACTGGCCCATGCTTTCATTTGCTGAATGTTCCTCTGGATGATGGAGAGCCTTTCAGGGCTTCGCTTGATGTCATTAAGGTACATCGCCATGTCGCTGTCGTAGCGGGAGCTGGTTTCCGGCTTGCGACCCGTGTCGTTACTTTGTGATTCCCATTCCTTTAGCGCCTTGCGATGGGCTTCCATCTGCGTGGCATAAGAAGGATTCATTGCAAGGTTGTTAATCTCCCAGGGATCCTTTTCCAGGTCGTAAAGTTCCTCAGCGGGGCGGGTGGGGGAAAAAATCAGTTCTTGTATGGCGTTCAACTTTTTCTGTTCATGCAGCTTGCGTAACTGGATCACGATCTCTTTGCCGTCCTTGTAGGCATTAGGCTGAAGATGTGGTCTTTGGTTCAGGTAATTGCGAATGTATTTGAAACTGCTGGAACGCGCACAGCGGATGTGATCCACCGTTTCATCGGCGCGGTCGCGAGCGGCAAAAATATATTCCCGCTTCTTGTAATCTTTGGCAAGAATGTCTTTACCCTGCATCCATTGAGGAACACGAATGCCACCTAGCGAAAGCGAAGTTGCAGCAATATCAATGTGGGAAACAAGGTCGTCTCTTACGATGCCTTTTGCAATGCCTTTGCCAGAGATAACCAACGGAACATGAATGCCTTCATCGTAAAGGAATTGTTTTCCGCGGGCATGGCTGATGCCGTGGTCGGTCCAAAAGAAGAGGACAGTGTTTTCCAGTTCCTTTTCGTTTTTCAATCTTTCAAGGACCTGGCCGACTATCTTGTCAGTGTAACGCACGGTGTCAAGATACCTGGCCCAATCCGAACGAATCACCGGGTCATCGGGGTAATAGGGTGGAAGTTTCAGCAGGGGAGAATTTGGGTCCATGGGCTTCCCAAGTTCACGCTGGACAATGTTATCCCAATTTTTGCCTTCACGGTATTTCCCACCATGAATTTGAA
Organism: Planctomycetota bacterium; assembly: GCA_041180805.1. GTDB lineage: Bacteria > Planctomycetota > Planctomycetia > Gemmatales > Gemmataceae > JBEGQX01. Next base: position 35,488 of record JBEGQX010000150.1, on the reverse strand, counting down.
CTTGCGCGAAAAAAGGTTGCCCTTTCTTTCGTCCGGTCCAATCGCTGCCATTGTACATCGACTGGTTGAATTCAAAGTTGTAATCGGTTTTTCCCCTGGCAATCTGGGGGAAAGATCCATTCGAAGTGTAATATCCTGCTTGTTGGAAAAGAACCGGAACAGGAACCACCCCAGCGGGAAGCTGGATCTTTTCAGTACCCCTGCCACTACGATGATGTTGTGCCCCGATGGCGGTTTGATACATACCCGTGATCATGGCGCTGCGGGAAATGGAGCAGATAGGCCCGGTGACAAACGCCTTGCTGAACCGGGTTCCATCCCGTGCAAGGTTGTCCACAATGGGAGTGGAGATGGCCTTTTCCCCATAGCAGGAAAAATGTGCCGACATATCTTCCACCACAAACCAGATGATGTTTGGTTTCGGGGAATCCGCCCCCAGGAGTGCGGCCGCCAATAGCAGGAATGTATTCAATGCAAATACCTTTACTTCAAAAGGGATTGGATGGGTTTGCTCCAGATGGCGTAGCCTTTGTCATTAAGGTGCAGCCCATCTTCCTCGAAAAGTTCCGGCCTGGGTTTGCCATTGGAATCCACGGTGAGAGGAACCGTATCCAGGAAAGTGAGCTTTGGGTTTTTGGAGCAGTATTCGGAAACCATTTTGTTGGCTTCCTTCTGAATCGCATATTGCGATTCACGCTTGATGCTTGGTTTGATGCCAAGGTAAAGGATTTTTGTTTCAGGGTTTTTATTGTGTATCAAGGCAACAAAAGCCTTGAAATCTTCAAACACCTGCGTGGAGGTTCGCTTGGCGTTGATATCGTTGTCGCCGCCATAAAAAACAATCGTTTTGGGGGCGAATGGTTGCAAGATCCGGGGTGCATAATAAGTGACATCACGGGTCTGTGATCCGCCAAATCCAACATTCACCACATTCATGCCCGGGAATGACTGGGCAACATTCCATTTGCGAATGGTGGAGCTGCCTGCAAAGAAAATCGCATCTTTGCCGGGGGGAGTTTTTTGAAGTCTATTTTCGATGGCGGCAATGTCTTTCTCATACTTTAGAATTCGTTCCTCCGTGGCCTGAAACGCAGAGGCCACCATGAAAGAAACCGCCAGAAGAACACTTTTTCCAAACATCAGGAAACCTTTCTATGAAACTACTTCTCTTTCTTGTACTGCACTAGAAACCATTGGGAGCCCTTGGGAGACTTGAATCCATCCGGGCGTTTTTTTCCTTCCAGATCGTAGCACACCATCAGGCTGTTTCCCTCAACCTCGTAAATGGCGGGAAAACTTTTGCCCTGATAGTTCGGGTCAGAACTTGTAATATCCATCGCTTTGGGTGGGCCGTTTCCCGCCAGTTTGATTTTGCCCCTGTCGGTGACATCACCCACCTTGCTGGAATAATTTTCCTTCTCAATGATGAGCGTGGTCTTGCGAAGGAAATCATCCGGCAACTTTTGACCCGCAAGTTCGGCGCTAACCGGTATCCAGCTTCCCTGAAGTTTTTTAAGTTCCGGGCCGACTTCTTCAGCCACTGTCCAAACCGAAAGCAGGAACGCCATCGCAAGTGCAAGTCTGGTTTTCATGAATCTTTTTCCATCTTGGCTGGTACCATTCTTCGGAATTTTTTATTCAGGGTAAAAACCCATGTCCCAACACCTGTGAGGAATGTCCCAAGCATGATAAAGAAAATATTACTTGGCATGCGAATTGGGTCATTCTGGTTGGCAACTACCGTAACATAGTTCAGCCCAACAAAAAATAGGGTCATAAGAGCTGCCATCCAGCAACCCATGCGAAACATGTAGTTCATGGTTGCGGTTTTTCGATCCGGGTGAAACCAATAATCTCTGTTGGGGATATTGGTTGCGCCGGGAAACAGGGATGGAACCACCCCGATCATGAAAAGCATAAACATGGGAAAGATCCCTGAAAAAATGCAAATAAACCAACGATAACCAGCGATGGTCATGAATCCATCGGGGATTCCCTCGAAATTGAAATGAGTTGCAACTTTCGCTGGAAGTTTTTGGGTAAGAACCCAGTTTGTGCAAACTCCAGTCAAAATGACCACCATCAAAAATGAAAACGATGTGCTTCTTTTCATGAAGCTGATTTTACAAACTGGTTGGGCACGATATCAATCGCGATCCATGAAGTTGTTGATAGTGCGTGTGTGTTTGAAAACCTTGGAAATGGTGGTGAGGATCATTGCAGTATCAATTCCCGTGCAAAGCATGCCAGTGCCTGTTTCCAAGGGTTCCAGAAGGCGCCAGGGTGCGACTAGCGTTCGGTGGGGTGAACCAAGCGAGGTAAATGAAGTGGCGGAAAAATACGAGGACTCATTCGGGCTCACGCCGCAGTATGCCCAGAAAATTAAAGACCACAAATAGATCACCATGATGGACGAAACCATTCCTAATATGCCCACAAACCCTACCAAAATAGCCATCTTTACGTGTGATTTAACCGTCCCAAACCGGTCCACAAATTCCAGAACCAGCGTAACGAACCCAACCTTGATAATCAGGGAAAGAAAAACCGCAATCATGCCAACGGTGTATGCGGCAGCCATGCTGTTACCTAGCAAAAAGAAATTATTCATTTAAGATAGATCGGTATTTGATTATGTCTTGCAATGAAGGGGTATGAATGAAAGGGACGATTCAATGATGAGAAAGGTGTAATAAAAGAAAAAGGGGCCCTAAGGGCCCCAGCTTGACATGGAAATTGCTTAACAATTAAAGCTCAATTTTTGTTCCCAATATCTCCAAAAATCGGGCAAGCCATAATGGGTGGGCTGGCCAGGCAGGGCCGGTTACCAGGTTTCCATCCACATGAGCCTGGTCGATTCCGATGTTTACAAATGTGGCACCGCTAGCGGAGACTTCCGGCCCCACTGCGGGGTAAGCGGAGCAAGTTCTTCCTGCCAACACTCCGGCAGCACCCAGCAATTGCGGTCCGTGGCAAATGGCTGCGATGGGTTTTTTCTTTTCCGCGAAATGTTTCACAAGGTTAATAACCTCGGGGTTCATGCGAAGATACTCTGGTGCCCTGCCACCTGGAATCAGCAGCGCATCGTAATCACCCGCATTTATTTCAGAAAAGCTGGCATTCAGGGTGAAACGGTGGCCGGGTTTTTCACTATAGGTTTGGTGTCCTTCAAAATCATGGATGGCGGTTTGCACATATTCCCCACTTTTTTTGCCGGGGCAAACAGCATGTACCATGTGGCCCACCATCTGCAGTGCCTGAAAAGGCACCATGGCCTCGTAATCTTCCACAAAATCACCCACCAGCATCAGGATTTTTTTTGCCGCCATGATTAGTCCTTTTCACAACTTGGTGTTCTTTTATTTCTGCCTTCATACTATCGGGAAACAGAGCTATCACAAACCTTTGCGAAGCTGATCGTACACAGGGTCATCTGGGTGTTTTTCATACCAAAGTTCCAATCCCTGTTTTTTGCGGAATCCAGAGGGTCCTAAAAACACCAGTTTAAGCACCAGCCAGGTGGTCTTCATGGGTCGCATGGTCCAGAGTTTTCTTGCCGATGTGGTAACCCGTGCCCTGGGGATGACAAACCTGCCGGTCTTTTTTAGTGCCCGGGAAAACGCCACATCCTCGGCGGCATAGTAATCTTCAGGAAAGCCTCCCACCTCTTCGAACTTTTTCCTCCAGCAAAAGACCGCGCACCCACCCACCAGCCCGAAAATTCTTCCCAGGAAAAGTCCCATGGGGTGAAGGATTCGAGCCCATAGCGGGATTTTTACATCGTAGTTGAAATGACAACCCCCACCCGAAGCGCCAGCCTTTAGTGCCTGAAGGCTTTCCGCGAGGGCTTCTGTTGTCAGCTTTGTGTCGGAATCCATAAAGAAAAGGATTTCCCCCCTGGCGACTTTGGCACCTGCGTTGCGAACCGAGGCAATCTTGCGAAAGTTCACATCCAATACCCGGGTACCCAGCGAGCTTGCGATTTCACCGGTGCGATCGGTGGACGCATCATTGGAAACAATGACCTCGTAATTCAAATCCATTTGTTTTGCGGAACGGTGGATGGAATCAATCGCGGCCGGCAAAAAGGCTTCCTCGTTATGCGCGGGTAGAATGAAGGAAATCAAATGGTTCAGGGGTATTTCTCCCTGAGTATTTTTGCCGCGGCAGCCATGTTTGAAATTTTTTGCATGGCGATATCGCGGGAAGATATCGGGCTGTCTGCAAATGTTGCAAAACCACAATCGGGATTCAGCATCACCCGTTTGAAGCCAAAAAGCTGTACGGCATGTTCTGCCTTGGAAAGGATTTCCTGAACACTTTCAGCCTGTTCCCTTTTTGGATTGACCACGCCCAGGCCCAGTTTGAAATCGCTGTCCAATCCCGCAAGAACTTCCATTTCACCTGCGCGGGGTGTGCACATTTCCAAGTAAAGAATTCCCACGGGTACATGCTTCAATAAACCCAGAAGGGGTCTGTAGTCACCCGCCAGGGCAACGGCCTCATCCCTGGACCAGTTACCCCTGCAAATGTGCAGGGCAAACTTTTCGCGGGGAAAGCCTTCCAGGGTTCGTCGCAAACATTCGGAGGCGAATTCCAGTTCCTGTGCCGGCGCCTTTTTTTCACCCAGTGCCCCACACATGAAACTGCGTTGCTTCGATGGCCTTCCAAATACAATGTCGGTTAGAACGGGTTCATCAAGCTGAATGACGGCGGGATTTAGCCTCAATAATTCCTCGATTTCTTCCCGAAGTATTCGAATCACATCGTTTGCAAGGTCTTCCCGCTGTTTATAGACCTTTTCAGAAACGCATTCCAGCCAGAGAGTGCGAGTCAACAAATAAGGGCCTGGCAATGCCACCTTGCATGGTTTTTCGGTTAGTGTTTGCAGAAACCTCAGTTCATGGGCAACCAGGGGCTTCTCGCGGGAAATGGGTCCGAACACTGCCGGGTGATGGATGCTTTCACCGGGTACATCCAGCGATTCCAGCTCTTTCTTGAATTTTTCAGGATCATCCACATAAGGCAGCAGGTCCACGATGGGAACCAACTGGCAATTTCCAAGTCGGGATCCAATAAAGCTGGCATAGCTGTCGCGTCGCTGCTCACCATCGGTGATCAGGTCTGCGCCGGCCTGTAATTGGGCTTGAACCACCAGACGCACAGCATCATCGGCGGTGGCCTGAAATTCGTTTTCTCCAAGTCGATTTTCCAATCGATTATGGATGGCTTGCAACATCCAGCCTGGTCTGGGCCAGGAACCAATGCCGGTTACACAGAAATCCGGCAGAGTGTTGATGCGGGTATGCGCCAAGGCCGCGGAAAGATTTGGAACAGATACGTGTGGTTCGGTATTCGGGGTGGATTTGGTTCCTTGCGCCTTTCGAATAAGGAAGCTGCGCGTTTTGCCTTCGATTGTCCTGGAGACAAGGACGTTGCCTGTCAGCCTGGCCCAGGCGGGAAGATCCTCGTCCACGGAAACTTCGGTGGAAAGAATTTCCAGAAGCTGGCCGGGTTCCAACGGGCCAAGATGCTTTCTGATCAGCAGCAAAAGGCCGTTGCCACAATCCATGTCGCCGCCATGGAAAGATGCATGTGGTAAATCTTTGTGTTTTGCAACCCAATCCATCAGCTAAAACCTAGTAGGAAAGTGAGGGTGCTCCATCCGCCATGAACTCAACAAGTTTTGCCCCACCCACAATGACGGCACCCGGAACCAGGTTGCTTTCATCGAGCTTTCGCTTCTTAAAGCATGGGGAACAGACAAATATTTTGCCACCTGCCTGGGCGAAATTGGCAATAAGGTCTTTCAAGGGTGCGAAGCCTTCCTCATGGATTGATTCTGCAACGCCTTTTTGCGAAAGGCGCACCCCCTCGATACTTAGGAACACCACGGTATCACGATCGCTGGCAACTGCGGCGTTGGCAACCACAAAGGCCACGGTTGCCCGGTCTGGGTTGTCCGTGGCGCAGGTAAGGCTTATCACGAATTTGTTGCTCATACTTTATCCCTTCGATTGGATGAAATATTGCGGGTGTTTGAAGTACACCAGTTTGTGTCGGGTCATGTTGCACCAGGCAGGAATATCTTCAGGTGCGCCGGGGTCAGTTGCAACAACTTTAAGAACCGCCCCTGCTGCCAGCGATTTCAGCTTTCCCTTTAGTAACAGTACCAAGTCCCCGCAACCCAGGTCTCCGGCATCCCAGAGATTATCAAACTCGGGTTCACTTTCAGGCGGTTTACCGCCGCTGGGAAAGTTGAGAGGCCCCATGCTGTTGGTATTCAATTTGTCGCAGGAAACTTCGTAGGCTTTCCTTAGGCAGGGTCTTCGCTGAATGTGTTGCATGAGTTGTTCAAGAAGTTCCTGTCGTTCTCTTTTCAAGCCATGGCAAAGGCAATCCAGGCACCTGGGGAAATCCTTGAAGCCCAGGGCGTTGGAGTAGAGTATATCCGTTGACTGAAGGCGTTTTTGGCAATGATTGCATGGCTTACCAGCCGATGATTCCAACTGGCGGACTATCTCTTGGAATTTTCTTTCATCTTCTTCGGAAAGTTCATCCATGCATAACTCTGGTGGTCTTTTGTTGGCTGGTGAAAATGGCAGGCGGTTAAAGTTTACATGGCACAATCACCAACCACTATCTTATTGGATCAAGTTGATGCTTTTTGGCTTGACTTCCCCATGAAGTCTTTTAGCTTAATGATTATACCGGTTATTATTCTGTTTATTATACAGGGTGATTTCAAAGTAGCTCCTGCGGGGCTTGAAGTATCTTTTGGGGAGTTTTGATTTATGTCGGGACAACCACCACGCAAAAGCCGACTGGAAGTTGAAGAGATCGGCGATGTGACCGTTGTGAACTTCGTTGACAAGAAGATTCTAGACGAGCAAAACATTGCCATCATTGGCGAACAATTGTTTGAGTTGGTTGATGTGGAGAACAAGAAAAAGATTCTCCTGAACTTTGGCAATGTGGATTATCTCTCCAGTGCTGCATTGGGTAAGTTGATCACCCTGAATAAGAAGGCTAACACCTCGGGTGGCAAGCTGGTTCTTTGCAACATCAAGCCTGAGATCAAGGAAGTATTCGAGATCACCAAGCTCGACAAGTTCTTTAAGATCAAGGAAGATGAGCAAGCTGGATTGCAATCATTCTAAGACGGAAATGATTTTTGCCCAAAGTCAATTCTGCTATTTGCAATAGTTTAAAGGCACGAAGCCCTTTAATAGTGTTGAAAAAGGATTTTAGAAACCGGTAAATCCAAGTCGAGAGCCATCCGTGTCTGATTTTGAAACATCGGCCAAAGAAGTTGTTATTCCTTCGGATACTGCCGAAGCAAGGAAACTACAGGATGTTTTCGAGCAGGGCCTTACCGAGGTAAACGCCCCCAGCAAGGATGTTTTCTGCATTCGTCTTGCTTTGGAAGAAGCGCTGGTAAACGCCATCAAGCATGGTAACCAAATGGACCTTAGCAAGAAGGTCTTTGTCAAATACCTTTTGAATGCGGAAGTATTTGAAATCATGATCAGTGATGAAGGCCCGGGGTTTGATCCCCTGGATGTTCCTGATCCGACAGATATTGAAAACCTTGAGCGGCCCTGTGGTCGTGGCCTAATGCTTATGCGCCACTACATGACAGAGGTTAATTACAACGACAAGGGCAACTCAGTTCGGATGAAAAAAGTCTTCAAAAAAGCCTGATCCCTATATCATCCAGACGATCAGATAAATGTCCACACCCATGATGCAGCAGTACCAGGAGGCGAAGAACAGCCACCCCGGTATGATGCTGCTTTTTCGTATGGGTGATTTTTACGAATTATTCAACAGCGATGCCGAGGATGCCGCCCGCATCCTTGGCCTGACTCTTACATCGCGTGACAAGACTGTCCCGATGGCTGGTTTTCCCCACCATTCCCTGGAGAATCATCTGCGCAAGCTTTTGCTTGCGGGCAAAAAGGTTGCTGTGTGTGACCAGGTTCAGGATGCCTCCGAAGCCAAGGGTTTGGTGCGCAGGGAAGTCACCCGCATAGTTACCCCGGGAACACTCACCGAGGAGGACCTGCTGGACCCCCGCAGATCCAACCATCTTGCCTGTGTGGTGCAGGGTGCCAGGAACCAGCCGTGGGGCTTGGCCTGGGTGGAACTTTCCACGGGAAGTTTTCATGCGCTGGATGGCCAGCCTGGCGAAATCCTCGATCATCTTGAAAGGATTCACCCTTCCGAAATCATCTATCCAGACGATCCAAAAAATCCACTGCCACCCCTGGACTTGCACCTGCGAATGCCCGAAGCGGCACTTTCACCCCGCGCCGATTGGACTTTTGAGTCCGGGTTTGCCCAAGGGGAGTTGCACAAACAGTTTGGGGTTTCCACGCTCACGGGGTTTGGGTTTGATGACAAACAGGTATGTCTGCGGGCCGCAGGCGCATTGCTTTCCTACCTGCAGGAGACACTGAAATCCGCGCTGGTGCACCTGCGAAAAATCCAGCCATGCGAAAAGGGCTCCAGTCTGGTTTTGGATGAGGTCACCCGTCGCAGCTTGGAACTTACCCGTACCATGAGGGAAGGGGGCAGGGAAGGTTCACTTTTGCATTGCCTGGATAGAACATCCACACCCATGGGTGCCCGGTTGCTGGGTGATTGGCTTCTTGTGCCATTAAGTGATCTGGCTTCCATTCGTGCCCGGCAGGATGCGGTGGAAGTTTTCCGCGGAGACTATCGCCTTCGTTCCGATCTTCGGGATGCGTTGTCCCGCAGTTACGATCTTCAAAGGTTGTCAGCGCGTGTTGGCACCCAAAGGGCAACTCCAAGGGATCTTGGTGCTGTTGGAAAAACACTTTTGGTGTTACCTGAGGTACGGGCAGCACTGGAGAGATCGCCTTGCGATCTTCTGCGATCGCTGGCCTCGCAGATTCAGCCATTGCCGGAATTACGGCAGAAATTGCAGGTCGCACTCGAAGATCAACTTCCGCTTTCACCGAAGGAAGGTGGAATTATCCGGCCGGGATATGATGCCGACTTGGATGAACTTCGGCAGATTGCCACATCCGGCAAGGAATGGATAGCCACATTCCAGGCTCAGGAGATCACCCGCACGGGAATCTCCAGCCTGAAAGTTGGCTTTAACCAGGTCTTTGGTTATTACATCGAAGTCACCCATACGCATACTTCCAAGGTTCCGCCGGATTACCAGCGCAAGCAAACTCTCAAGAATGCGGAACGGTATATTACGGCTGAACTCAAGGAACAGGAAGAAAAGGTTCTCACCGCGCAGGATAAACTCGAAAAACGCGAGTACGAGCTTTTCTTGAAATTGCGCGACGAAGTGTGCAGCCATGCGGCAATCCTGGTGAATATTGCGGAATCTCTGGCGCATGCGGATGCCCTTTGTGGACTTGGGGAGATCGCCTCCGAGCGAGGCTGGGTTCGACCCAAGATTGTTGATGACAGTGTTCTGGAAATTGTGGATGGAAAACATCCGGTTTTGGAACAGACCATGCCCACCGGAACCTTTGTTCCCAATAGCGCCTGTCTGGGTTCCAGGGATGGGATGTTTCACCTGATCACCGGTCCGAACATGGGTGGAAAAAGTGTGTACATCAGGCAGGTGGCCCTGATCACCCTGCTGGCTCATGTGGGAAGTTTTGTGCCGGCATCTCGCGCCACAGTGGGTCTGACCGATCGCATATTCACCCGTGTTGGTGCCAGCGATGAGTTGGGAAGATCCCAAAGCACATTCATGGTGGAAATGACCGAGGCTGCCAACATCCTGAACAATGCAACCCGCAAGAGCCTTGTCATTCTTGATGAGATTGGCAGGGGCACCAGCACCTATGATGGTGTGAGCATCGCGTGGGCCATCACGGAATTTCTTCACGATCAGGTCGGTTGCAGGACGCTTTTCGCGACCCATTATCATGAGCTTGCCCAGTTGGAGGAACTTCTCAAGGGCTTGAGAAACCTGCAGGTTATTGTTCGCGAGACTCCCTCCGGGATTGTTTTTCTTCACCGCATAGAGCCTGGCAGTGCTGATCAAAGTTATGGCATTCATGTCGCCCAAAGGGCTGGTGTTCCCCGGATGGTACTCGACCGTGCAAGGAATATTCTTGAGGAATTGGAACAAAGGCACCACCTTTCAGAAAGTGATGCAAAGGCCATTATTCGCAAGCCAAAGGTTATCCAGGGAAGTCTTTTTGCCCAGGCCCACGATCCAATTCTTGATTCCGTGCGTGAGGTCGATCTTTCCAGAATTGATCCCGCGGACCTGCTCGAGGAAGTAAAACGCTGGCAAAGGGAACTTGGTAAGTCGTAAAATGGTTCGAAGGGTTTATTCTCCTTTTGCGAAACTTATTGGCAAAAAGTGAACCATTCTTATGGCCAGCACCAACGAGGCTCAACTGTTGAAGGTAAAATCCACCTTTGAAGGCGGGCAGTTGGATGATGCGTTCCGCATGCTGTTGCCATTTCGGCCTTTGAAACTGCCCAAGTCACGCGAGTTGGGGGTGAAAATTCTCCGTTCGCTGGCACACCGGGCGGACAGGCACCTGAATAATGATAATTCCGATGAAGCTTGGGCTGACCTTTTAAATGCTGAAAGTCTGGCGATCGATGACCCGGTCATTGAAAAATTGCGCCAAAAGCTAACCCGCCTGATGATTGCCAACGCCAGGGGTTGTCTCAGGGAAGGTGACCCCAAAAGATGCGAGGAAATTCTGGCCAGGTTAAGGGACCGAGGGGGGGCTTCCTCTGATCTGGATTTGCTGGTCACCACCTGCCTGACCTGGTTGGAATCCAGGGATCTTGCCAACTTGGGTGAATTCCAGAATTCACTCGCCATGTTGCAAAGAGTGGAAAGAAGGCTGCCAGGCGATGAACAGGGAGTAAGGCGGGAAAAAGAATCGGTTCAAATCAAGATGCAGGATTTTGAAAACCTGCAGGGGGAACTTTACAAGGCGGTATCGTTGAAAGACGATGCCAAAATTCTGGAATTGGGAAACAAACTCCTGGCAATCTCTCCCAGGCACCCGGAGACATTGCGCTTCCGTAAGTTTGCGCTGGCCAAAGTTTCTGCTGGTTCCGCGGATGAAAACAGCGAACAGGTGGCCCGGGGCTTGCAAAAGCGCGAGCCGGCTCTTCCGTGGTTTCATGAACCCTTCTACCTTTGGATTGATGGTGTCGGCGGTTATTTGGTGATTACCGATGACCGCGTCAGCATTGGTTATGCGGGGCACCAGGCATCCGCTTCGGTTCCATGGATGGCAGATATTGGCAGGGTGCATTGTGTTTTTCAGCGTGGTGGTGAGCGCTTTACCCTGGAAGCCCAGCTTCCCTGTAAAGTGAACGAAGTAGTGGTGGATCAACCGATGATTCTCAAGGGAGATGAGGAAATAACCCTGGGGAACAGTTGCAGGGTGCTTTTTAGCCTGCCTTTGCAAGGGTCGCTGACTGCCTTGGTTCGACCGTTAAGCTTTCACCGTCCCACCGCGCCGGTGGATGGGGTGGTTCTCATGGGGCAAACCCTTTCGCTTGGTCGTGAGGCCCCCGCACATATCCTTGTGCCCGGGTTGGCAAAGCCGGTTATCATTTTCCGAAGTCGAAACGGCCTTAGTATCCGTTCTGAAAGCCCCTTGATTGTTGCTGGCAAAAAAGTCACCGGGCCGCACCCAATTCCCGAGGAAGCCTCGGTTATCGCAGGGTCCATCTCCTTCAGTATTGAACCGGCTGCTTCCACATATCGCCCGTGAGGTCTTTCATGTCCTTCAATTTTCAATGTGGTGATCGGCCCCTGGAAGGTTTTACCATCAAGCGGGGTGTGGGTATCGGTGGCTTCGGCGAGGTATATCTTGCTGTAAGTGACGGGGGCAAGATTGCCGCCCTTAAGTGGATACGCAATTCAAATGACCGCGAGGTGGAACGCAGGGGGGCGCTGGCTGTTTTGAATTTGAAACACCCGAACTTGGTCACCCTTTATGATCTTCGGGTGGATTCCCGGGATGATACCTGGGTGGTGATGGAATATATGTTTGGGGAAACACTTGCCTCGCTGATTGCCAGGCACAAGCGCGGCATGCCTTTGGAACTGGTGCGGGAATGTTTTATCTCCATGGCCGAAGCCATCAGGCATCTTCATGAACATGGTATTGTTCACCGTGACTTGAAACCTGGTAATGTTTTTCTGGAGAACTCCATTGTCAAGGTGGGAGATTACGGGCTTAGCAAATCGATTGGTGCCGGTTTGCACCGCGGGCACACCGAGAGGATCGGCACCTGCCAGTACATGGCTCCAGAGATAGCCTCTGGCAGATATGACAAGAATGTGGATATTTACGCGCTGGGGGTGATCTTGTATGAGATGCTCTCCGGTTGTCTTCCCTATGACGGAGAAGACCTGGTGGAGATATTGCGAAAGCAAATGCAATCAACACCCGACCTTTCGCGTGTGTTGGATGCCCGATTTCATCCCATATTAAAAAAGGCACTGGCTCAGGACAAGAATGGCCGCTACGAAAGTGTTCAGGCCATGCTTGAGGAATTTAAAGGTGTTTTTGGTTCAGCAGTCACAGTTCAGCAATTGATGGCGCCTGCCAGCGTGACTGGTCCCATACCCGCGTTAAAGGTTGGCACAAGAATAAAATACGAAGTACCCCTGGTCCTTTTTTTCAGCACATTGGGTAGCCTTATCTGGGTGTTTGGGCTGAGGATTCTTCAGGTGGTGGATTCTTACGGCAAAATCATGATTATTACGATCATTTTGACCAGTCTGTATTCGTCCACCTTGGTTTTTGTTGGAACCGCAAAGTGGTACAAAAAAGCTTCCAACTTGGTGAAAAAGGCAATCATGATGGGTGTGGGGCTGGTAGCTGGATTTGTCTTTCAAGAAAGTTTACCCGGAATTATTTCTGCCAAAGAATTAAATATCATCCCTGCCTGGTACATGGCGGCAATGCTGGTTCCAGATTGGGCAAATGTCCTTGGCAAACGAAGGCGGGCAAGAATCAACCCGCTTGCCACCTTGAAGGCATTTGGCTGGGTGGTATTAGTCGGAATGGCGATTCATATAAGGGAATTGCAATGGGGAGTGCCGGTTCTAGGCGCCATATGGATAAGTCAATTGGTTGCCCCTTGGAAGAAAAGAACAACATGATTATGGGACCTCGTTGTCCATTTTAATAAAATACGTTTATTGAAATCGGATCATTACAGAGGCAATCGTGAGCAAGAAATCATTACTAATCGTTGATGATTCCGCTGTCATGAGGCATTTCCTTCGCACGAAGATCTCCGAAGCTTTTCCAGAGCTGACGCTGGATTCGGCTAAGGATGGTGTGGAGTGTGTTGCCAAGGTTGCCCAGGGTAATCATGATTATGTTTTTCTGGACTTGGTAATGCCGATTATGGAAGGGCTGGAAGCCCTGAAGCTGATTCGCAAAAAAAATCCCAAAACACGAGTGGTTATTTGTTCTTCCCTTTCTGCGGAGGGTGCCGAGGTTACCTTGGAAGCCCTTGCTCTTGGGGCCATGGATTACATTACCAAACCCAGGGTGGAAGGTAGTAAACAGATCACATGGGAACAGTTTGAAGAGGATATATTCCACAAGCTGAATGCTCTTTTGAAACAACAGGAATTTTCCAGCCATCCCCGCATTTCTGAAACACGCCCATTAAATCTTCCTGCTCCCCAAAAAGTAGCCGCCGTGGGTATCGCGGCATCCACGGGTGGTCCGCCTGCCTTGGAAAACATGTTAAAGCATCTAAAGCCTGAATTCAAAACACCCATTCTGGTGGTTATTCACATGCCACCGGTTTTTACCACACGATTTGCGGCCCGGCTTAATGAATTAATTCCTGGTAGGAAGGTTGTTGAAGCAACCAATGGAATGGTGATCCGGCCTTCGGAAATTTATATTGCCCCCGGTGATTACCATATGACTGTGCAATCATCTGGTGGGCTGCCAGTTCTGGGATTAAACCACGAAGCACAGGAAAATTTCTGCAGACCTGCCGCGGATGTGCTTTTTAGATCCATGGCAAATGTGTTTGGAAAAAGAACACTGGTTTCCATTCTTACCGGCATGGGGCAGGATGGCATGCTGGGTGCCAAAGCCATTCGCGAGAAAGGTGGGTTGGTGCTTTCGCAGGAACCTTCCAGTTGTGCGGTGTATGGCATGCCCAAGGCGGTCGCGGAAGCGGGAATTTCCCAGGCAGCACTTTCACTTCAGGAAATGGCAAGATCCATCATGGATTTAAGCCTGGACAGTCAGGGTCTAAATTCATGACCCAGGATAAAAAACAGCAGAAAGTTTTGCAGCACCATGAAGGCGAACCCCAAGGGGAAGCCGCGCATACCGAACTGTATTTAAATTCCAAGTACTCCGAGACACCGGGTTTTAAAAGGGAAAAAGCCATTGAGCTTGCACCCGGAAGTTCCCTGGGTAAATACCACATTCTCCGTAAGCTTGGTGAAGGAGGCATGGGGGAGGTCTATCTGGCCCATGACCCATTACTGCAAAGAAATGTCGCAATCAAGCTGCTTAAAAAGACTTCGGGTTTAAATAGAGATGACTTGGATTCATTTTTTGGTGAAGCCAGGGCGGTTGCCAGGTTGAACCATCCTAATGTTATTTCCATCCATGAAATCAATGTCGCAAATGATATGTACTTTATTGCGATGGAATACGCCGGGCAGGGAAGTGTTTCCGAGCTTATCAGAAAGCGGAAGCCCGGATGGTTTGAGACCCTGGGGATGATAGCCCAGGCCGCCGATGGGTTGGCCGCTGCCCATGCGGCTGGTTTGATTCACAGGGATATCAAGCCAGAAAACCTCATGCTTGCGGACGACGGGGTTATAAAGATTGCTGATTTTGGTCTTAGTAGTTCCCTTCTTCAAGATCCCGAGGAGGTTTTCAAGAATTCAGCAAATCAGGTGATTGTTGGAACGCCGCAGTATATGAGCCCGGAACAGTTTGATGGTTACAACATTACTCCAAGGTCAGATATTTATAACCTTGGTGCCACCCTCTATGCGCTGCTTTGTAGAAAATTCCCCTACCCGGATGCCAAGACAGTTATGGAGCTCATGATTGCACATACCACCAAGCCGGTTCCTGATCCATCTTTACTGGTTCCTGAAATCCCAAGGGATGTTTGTGAAATTGTGCGTAGGTGCATGTCCAAGGACCCGGCTTTAAGGTTTCCCAATGCCCAGTCTTTGGCCAAGTCTATCCGTGATATCATGAAATACCATGAACTTGCTGGCACCAAAGGTGCTTCCTATGAATCGTCCGGAGAAATAAAGAATTTGGCTTTGTTGGTGGAACCATCCAAGTTAGTGGGTTCCATGATTTTGGATTCCATCAGTCACGAAGGATTGGATACCCGGTTGGCAACTTCCGCCAAGCAAGGTTTGGAACTGGCAGTTATGTCTGTGCCTCAGTTGGTGTTTGCTGATTACACTCTGCCAGAAATGACCGGGGTGGAGTTTTTGAAAAAGCTTAAAAAAACTCCAATAACCGAGAAAACCTACGGCGTATTGGTGTCTGCCTCCAAAAGCTTGGTGGATGTTTTGAAAGAAGATAACGAATATGCGGGAGGAATAGTTAACAAAAAGTCAATTAAAACGATTTTTCCTGTAGTTCTTCGGCTCATTGTGAATTATGCTCCCCTAGGGTATATGGAAAAAATGGGTAAAATAAATCGAAAGGTTTGTTTTACGGGGCCATTTGCGGATGAGTTGATCGGTTTGGGACAAACCCAAGCGGCTTTAAAGTCGTTTGGAAGAGATTCCGTTTTGGGCGATGGTTCGGATTCGCTACTTGAGATTAGAACGATTCTGAAGCGACTTCCAACTTGATTGGTATTTCAAAGGAATTGAGCCAAAAGCACCTTAATGAGCATGCAGCATTGATTTTGGTGTCAAAGGTGCATGGTGGTTGGAAAGTTCTTGGCCTGAGGTTTGACGGTTTTCAGGGATTGCTACATAGGGATTTGGACATGGAGTATTGGTCCTGTTTGCTCACAGCCCTTTAATCCGCGTTACGCAAGGGATTTATTCCGGAGTGATCTAGTTTATAACATCCATTCAAACCAAGTCTTCGCAAATTCAGTCCGGCAGTATTTCCATGCTTGGAGAGGATTCCAGAAAAGAACGAAGGGAAGCCGCCCAGAAGTACCAGCAATATGTTGGTTTTATTTTGGATGAACAAGAATACGCAATCCCGATCGAAAAGATCCAGGAGATAGTGCTTTATAATGGTGTTACCCGCCTGCCTCAGGTGCCCGCGTTTGTGGAGGGGGTGACAAACCTTCGTGGCAACATCATTCCCATCCTTAATCTTCGAATTATCCTTGGTATGCAAAACCGGGAGATTAACCAGGACACCCGCGTGGTGGTGGTTCATGTGCAGAAGAAAACTGTTGGCCTGATCGTGGATAATGTCACCCAGGTGAAAAAAATCAATCCCAACGAAGTGCAATCCCCTGAATCTGCGATAGCGATGGGCACTTCCAACCATATTGCGGGTCTTACCAAGGAAAATGATCATCTCTTGATTCTGCTTGATATCGAGAAAATGATGCAATCTAGCAATGTGAACGAGGCCTTAAAACAAGGCTGAAAAATCTCTCTTGTTGCAGAATTGAAGCTGCGACTGGCAATACCAGGACGGTTCATTCAAAAGGATAGTTTGCGATGGCTCGTCAAAGAAGAACCTCTTCCGCTTCCAAGGCAACAACCATGGGTGACCTTTTTGATTTTCCAGAAAACGCCCAGGCTTACGCCAGGTTTTCCAAGGCACTGAACCAGGCCCATGATGGAACCCAAATCAATGCGATAGCGCTGCCAGGTTTGAATAATGCCATAGGTTTCACGTTTGCCACCTACTGGGCCTTTCATGCCAAGGACCAGCAGTTCAGCCTTGCTTTGGATTCATGTGCCAATGGGCAGGAACTTGACGCCGCGGTCAAATCCATGATTCTCAAGGATGGAAGTCTTGCCAGCCGCGCAAGCAGGCAGACTGGAACCCTGGTGATTGAGAATTTGGAATCTTCAGACTGCCCATTATCCCGTGCAATGTCTTCCGCAGGGATGAAAATTGCCGTGGCACGCCAGTTGGTTTTGGATGGTAAAACAGCAGGTGTGTTCCTGTTATTTTCAGCCGCTTCATTGGACCATAATTCCGCCAAGGATCAGTTGCTTGAGGAATTCTTAAAACTGGTGATTGAAATGCAGGGTCGTGAGGCCAAAGCCGCGGAAATGGCCCGTATTTTCAACATGGTTGAAAATCTTCCCATCAATGTGATGTATACCGATATGGATTTCAACATCCGCTACATCAACCCCGCATCCGCAAGAACGCTCGCAAGGCTTGAAAAATATATGCCCATCAAGGTTTCCGACATGATCGGCAAATCGGTGGATTTGTTCCACAAGGCCCCTGAACACCAGCGCAAGTTGTTAAGTAACCCCAAGAATCTCCCCCACAGGACCATCATCCAGGTTGGCCCGGAGAAGTTGGATTTGAATGCCAGCGCTATTTACGACCACAACAAGAACTATGTCGGTGCCATGGTAAACTGGGATATTGTTACCGAACGCCTTGAGAATGAGAAAAATCTCAAGGATGCGCAGGAACGCGAAAGGGAACAGGCGGCATACCTTCAAAGCCAGGTTAATTCCCTGCTGGATACTGTGAACGCTGCCGAGGCGGGAAACCTTACCGCGGAAGTCACTGTTTCCGGTGATGATGCCATCGGCCAGATGGGCAAGGGCCTCAAGGCATTCTTAAGTCAGTTGCGCAGTGTGCTGGGAAGTGTGATAGAGGCGATCAATCAACAGTCTGAAGGCAGCAAGCTGATTGCCGAAAGTTCCGCTTCCATGAGCCAGAGAACCCAGACTCAGACGGTAACCATTCAGGAAATGAATGCCGCCGCAGAGCAGTTGAACCTTACTGTAAAACAAATTTCCAGTAACGCAAACCAGTGCAGGGCTCAATCCAGCGAGGCATCCACTCTTGCCAAGTCCGGCAGGGAAACGGTGGAAAAGGCAGTTGCTTCCATGCACCTGATTGAGAAGTCCAGCGAACAGATTTTCGACATCATTCAGGTGATTGGTGAAATTGCCAGCCAGACCAACCTGCTTGCGCTGAATGCCGCGATTGAAGCGGCCCGTGCAGGCGAACATGGTCTTGGATTTGCCGTGGTTGCCGACGAGGTTCGCAAGCTTGCGGAAAGATCGAGCCAGGCAGCCAAGGAAATTGCCCAACTGATCAAGGAATCTTCCAAGCGTGTTACCGAGGGAGCCCAGCTATCCGCCAAGGCTGGTGAATCGCTTGTCTCCATTGTGAACAGCGTGACCACCGCGGCCGAGGGTATCACCAAGATTGCCGAGGCAACCGAATCGCAATCCAGCAGCACCAGCCAGATGATGGTCGCCATCCAGAATTTCTACAAGAGTATCGAGGATAACGCTTCAAGTGCCGAGGAACTTGCCAGCAGTGCCGAGGAATTGGGGGCACTTGCTTCCAACCTGCAAAGCACGGTTTCAAGGTTCAAGGTTTCCTAGACTTCGCGGGGCGTAGGATGATCGCCCCCTTAACCTTAACTCCTGGAGAATGATTCTTGTTGGAGCTAAACGATAAAGAAATGGCGGAGTTCCAGGCAATCATCTACAAGTTTTCCGGAATGCGGATCAATGAGACCAAGAAGGCCCTTTTATCCAGCAGAATCTTGAGAAGGTTGCGGGCAACGGGAATCCAAACTTACGGGGAATACCTGAAGGTGGTGCAGTCAGTGACGGGCAAGGCGGAATTGGACGCCATGATGGATGCCGTCACCACCAATGAAACCTTTTTTTCAGGCATGATAATCACTTCGCATGGATGGAAACTTATCTGAAGGATCTTTCCAACCAGGGAATGAAGGGACTAAGACCGAAAAAGTTGAACATTTGGTCGGCGGCTTGTAGCACTGGAGAGGAACCTTACACCATCGGCATGATGTTACTGGATAACAGGCTCATTCTGAATGGCTGGGATTTGAAAATACTGGCAACAGACATTTGCTCCACGGTGTTGGAGACGGCCCGCAAGGGAAATTATCAGGGAAGAACCCTGGAGCAGATACCCCTGAAAAAACTGAAAAGGTATTTCAAGGATGCGACAGAACCAGGCATGCTGGAGGTGAAACCTGAACTTGCTGAACTGGTGGAATTTCGCAAGCACAACCTCATGCAGCAATTGATGCCACCAAGGCAGTTTGATCTGGTCTTCCTGAGAAATGTGCTGATTTATTTTGACAAGGACAGCAAGACAAAGGTTTTGGATCGCATAGCGAGTTGCCTGGCCAAGGATGGTTACCTGATATTGGGAGGAGCCGAGGACATTCTCGGCTGTTCCAAGGCCCTGCGGAGAATACAACCCTGGCTTTACCAGAAGGAAGCCGGCTAACCAACGATCATGAGTGCAAACGAATACCTACGCATGTACCTGGATGAGACCGGGGAATTCCTCGAAAGTCTTGGCCAATTGTTGCTGGCTTTGGAAAAAGCCCCAACCTCATCAGCTTCCTTGGATGAAATATTCAGGATTGTACACACTATCAAAGGGTCTGCTGCCGTCATCGAGCTCGCCGAGGTTTCGGAGGCGGCCCACCAGATGGAAAGTCTGCTGTCCGCCTGGCGTAAAAACAGTTCAAAAGTTTCCAAGGGTGGAATCGATATTCTTTTAGCTTGCCTGGATGCCCTCAAGGCTTATCATCACGATCTTTCCATTTTTGGTCAGCCTCCGGAAAGTCTGAATGTTCCCATGGAGGCATTGAATGCCCTGGTGCAGGAAAGCAGCGCAGGGCTTTCCGTCGCGGTATCCAAGCCAATGGATTTCACGCCGGTTGTGAATGCCCCGGCTGAGATTATCAGGCTGATTTACAAGTTTACCCCGGACGTGCAGTTACCGGATCTCAAGGCAAAATTGATAATTGTGAAATTGCAAACAGCAGGCAAAGTTCTTGCAACATATCCTTCCGAGGAAGAATTAAAGGCAGGCAAGGAATTCCAGAAATTCTTTGTTGATATGACCAGCGAATTGGCCGCTGATTCTCTGGTGATGATGACCCAATTGGACGGGGTAGAATCTTGTTCAACGGAAAGAAATCCGACCAAACCGCCGGAAGATACCCTGGAACCCAAGGTTCCGGAAAATAGCCCTCAACCAGCTTCTTTTGTTACCACACATTCCGCAATCCAAGGCGATAAAGAAAAGAAAAACACCCAGGATACAACTGCAGGGGTTTCAAACACTGCCAGCGATACATTGCGAGTCCCGGTGGGCAGGCTTGATGAATTGATGAATCTTGCCGGCGAACTGGTGATTCAAAAAGCCAGGCTTGCCGGGCTGGTGGATTCCTTCCAGGAGTTTTTTGGGAACAATACTGTTTCCAAGAAACTGGAATCGATCATTTATGCGGTGCAGATGAAAAATTCCTCGGCGGATTTGGGATCTCTTTTGGTCGATTTGGAGGAACTGAAACACGATATCCAGACCATCAAGGCTGGTACCAGGCTTTTGGACGATCTTCGAATTGTGCAGGATCACCTCGGGCGGACATCCTCCGGTCTTCAAAGGGGAATTCTTGCCACGCGCATGGTTCCGATCGGGCCAATGTTTAACAGGTTCCAGCGCATGGTGCGTGATTTGGCCCAGACAACTGGCAAGAAATTCGAATTTGAGATTATTGGCGAGAATGTCGAACTGGATAAGCGCCTGATCGATGAGCTTACCGAGCCACTTTTGCACCTGCTTCGCAATGCGATTGATCATGGTTTGGAAGACAGCGAAACCCGAATCAAAAAAGGAAAGAATCCCAAAGGCCATCTGCGCCTGAGTGCAAGCCATAACGCCAATAGTGTTGTGATTCAGGTGGAAGATGATGGCCGCGGGCTGGATATGGAAAAAATCCGGCGAAAAGCTATCAACCTGGAAATGGTAGGCGAGGAAGAGGCTGCACTTCTTAGCCCCAAGCAGGTTATTGAATTTCTTTGGAGCCCGGGATTCAGCACCGCCGAAAAAATTACCGACATTTCCGGCAGGGGATTTGGACTTGATATTGTTCGCAGTCGCATCAACAGAATTAGCGGCAGCATTGAACTTTTCAGCGAACCCGGCAATGGCACGACTTTCCAGATTCGCTTGCCACTGACCCTGGCCATCATGCCAACCCTGCTGGTAAGAGTTGAAGGCCAGGCGGTTGCGATTCCCATTGAATCGGTGCTTGAAGTTGCCCAGATTTCCACACGGGAAGTGCACCACGTTCAGGGTTCCAGAACCATGGAACTAAGGGGCAAGTTTATTCCCGTGGTTACCGCCAGCTCTGTACTTAACTGGAAAGAAAGTCCCGCTGTTACTGCGGTTGAGGAAACCAAATTAAATGGCGAATCTGGAAAAGGCTTGGAAGATTCAACCTGCAAAGTGGTGATTGTTACCTCAAGCAGGCTTACCGCGGGAGTCGTGGTAAATGATTTTCTGGGCAGGCAGGAAATTGTCATCAAATCACTATCGGACAATTACGAAAATATCCGGGGACTTGCCGGTGCCAGCATTCTAGGTGATGGATCAGTTTGTCTTGTCATGGACACGGATGGATTTTTACAGGCCGCTCTCAGCCAGGAAGGATCAAAATGAGCAGCAACCAATTTGCCATAAATTCCAAGTCCATCAAACAACTTGAGATAGCCTTCAAGCAGGGTGCCATGGAATCGGGCAAGGCCCTTACCCAATGGATTGGGAAACCGATTTCGGTGCATCTGGATTCCATCACCCCGATTCCGCTGGGTGAATCCATGAATCTTTTGGGCGAGCCGGATGTGCCTGTTTGTTGCTGTATCATGCAGCTTGAGGGTGCTTTTGGTGGTCGCATTGCCCTGGCTTTTTCTGATGAGAGTGGTTTGGCCCTTTCCGAGATGCTTACAGGTGTCAAGGGTTCCCCCGATTGGGGCGAACTTGAAAGATCTGCGGCCTTGGAATCCGCGAACATCCTTGGTTGCGCGTTCCTGAACGCGATGGTTCAGTCTGCGGAAAACAAGGATATTGCAACAGTGCTTCCTTCCCCACCAATTTTCCATCGTAATTATGCGATGAGCCTCTTGGAGGGCCTTTTTCTGGAACAGGCAATGATTGCGGACAGCGTGCTTTTTGTTCGCACCCTGTTTTTGATGGAAGGTAAAACCCTGGTTTGGCATTTGTTGTTCATCCCCGACACACTGGCAGATTGAGGAAAGAACCCCGAATGGCTGGCCTGGGAAATAATTTGCCAAGATTCGTCAACATGGGCGATATCGTGATCGGGAATGGAGAGGAGCGCTTTAGCACAGTGCTTGGATCCTGCATTGCCATCATGATGCATGATCCATCCAGGAAACTGGGCGCCATGGCACATATTCTTCTGCCACAAAGACGCGTAACTTCGGATGAAAAAATTGGTAAATACGCCGACGTTGCGATTCCCGAGATGCTTGAACAGTTGGTTAAGAAGGGTTGCGAGCCCAGAAAAATTTGGGCAAAGCTGGCAGGTGGAGCCGCCATGTTTAACGCGAATTCCAATTTTCTTATCGGGGAAAGAAATCTGGAAGCTTCACGCGAGGCCTTGCAAAAGCTTTCGATCCCCGTGCTTGCCACCCATTGTGGGGGTTCCAAGGGAAGAAGAGCATTGTTTTATCCCGGTTCCGGGAAGATAATCATCACCATCAATAGCGAATCAGAAGTGGAAATCTGAGGTACAATCATGAGCTCAACTGAAAACCATCCAAAAAAAATCCTTGTGGTTGATGATGCCTTGATTATCCGAAAGATGATCACTGAGCTTGCCAAGGAATGTGGATGGAATATTGCCGGCGAAGCGAGGGATGGGCAGGAGGCCTGTGAGATTTACAGAAACCAGAAGCCCGACCTTGTCACCATGGACATGGTCATGCCCAATATGGATGGACTTGAGGCACTGAAGAAAATTCGGGAATTAGATGCCAACGCGAGGATCATCATGATCAGCGCGGTAAACCAGAAGGATAAGCTTGCTGAATCCATCCAGGCAGGGGCCAGTGATTTTATCGTAAAGCCATTCGACAAGACCCGCCTGAAAGCCCTTTTGGAAAAAATTCTGGGGGAATGATCAGCGAGAAAACTCGTTGTTCGTTAGCTCGAAGTTGAAACTCTCCAAGTCCACATGCTCCACCTTTGGAGCATCCATGCTATGTTCGGCATGTTCAATGATTGCCCGTACAAATATCCAGATGGATGCCGGGTTTCCGTTGTGGTCATAGCCGCTTGCATCGGCGTCACCCTCAAAAAGCCAGCACCAAAAACGCCTTTCTGTGCCAAGATCGGCATCTTCCTGCCAGCCCTTCAGAATACGGGTGCAGCTTTCCAGCAGGTTTTGGAATTTCTCGATGTTCTTAAGCACGATCTTGTATTCCGCCTGGGATTCCTCGACTTGCACCTCGGGAATCTGCCTGGCTGCATCAAACAGTTTGTGTTCCAGGGCGTTGGCCCGCCAGGGGCTTTTCAGGTATACCACGATCTTGCGTGTTTCAATGCAAACGCCAGAAATGTTTACCTTCATGATAATCCTGTGGAACGGATGGGATTTAATGCCACTGATATTTTTATCAAGCCGGGGCTACATAGGCCTGAAATTATTCCACCGATGGTTCCGTGGGCGCACTATTTTTTGGAGCGAGGTAGATGCACAATAGATAACAGGTGATTCCGACAATCCACGAGGCCACCCGCTTCACCAGCGAGGCAAGCACACCCATGGCGCGATCCGCACCAAACCAGGAATACAGGGCTCCAAAACCAAGCTCGCCAATTCCCGCGCCGCCCGGAAACATGGGTGCCGCCTGGATTACCAGACCTATGGGCACGATCAGGAAGTGTTCCAGCAGACCGGGAATGGATTGGGTAACTCGTAAAACCTGGGCGGCCTCATAAAACGCCAGAGTTAGGCACACATGTGCCGACCAGGAAATTAGAAAAGAGATCATTACCAAGCCAGGCATCTGACGATAACGCCAGAATGTCAGCCAGAATTCCGCGGCGGGGTTCGCGACATACTTGCGGAGTCTTTTCTCGAAGCGTTCCACCCGCCACATGGGAAGATATTTCAGAATATACCAGCCAAAGGCAGTCACGCCACAAAAGCCAAGGTTGAATTTTATAAGGGTCTTGGCGGCAGCAGCCGATCCTTCCTCCAGGTAGCCAAGGCTCCAAAAGATGGCGCCACAACCACCCGAAAAAAAGATCAGCCCCCATAATGCAATCGCGCGATCCAGCAATATGATCGTTACCGCAACGCTCTTGCGGGATTGGTTCTTGCAGACAGCGGCTGCTTTCACCAGGTCACCACCCACCGACCCGGGCAACAACGTGTTGAAAAAGAATCCGATAAAACCAATCCGGATGGTGTTCCAGATTCCCATGCCAAGATCCTGTGCGCGCATCATCAGGTGCCAGCGAACCTGGGTTAGGAGAATGCCTGAGAAGAACAGCAGATTGCAAAGAAGGAAGGAAGCCAGGTTCAGGGGTTTCTTTTCAACCCAGTGCTTTTGCCAGACTGCTTCCAAGCCATTTTCCGAACCGGGCATCCAGTTACGGTAAACCACAAATGCAAGCAATCCGAATGCCAGCAGGTATTTCAAGAAATCGAACAGTCTTCGCAAGCTGGGAAATCCTTCCGTGGAACTTATGCGGGTTTAAAGGCGATCCAGCAGATCGACCCAGGTGGCGATTTGATCCAGTGTGGGTGAATCCAGGTACTGATGGCCCCGGTCTTTCATCTCCCTGAAAACGCAGGGGTACTGGAATTCCAGAAGTTTCTTTTGGGTTTCAATCGTGGATTCTCGAATGGGATCCTTGTCTCCCACTGCCAAAAAGAATGCGAGAGGTTCGGTCGCGATGCGCTCCTTTGGAGATGCTCCCATGGCACCACCCACCGCTGCCACTCCACGGATCAACTGCCTTTGCTGAAAAGCCATGTAGAACGACATCTGGGCACCGCTACCCATGCCATGCAAGACAATCCTTTTCTTGTCGATGTTGTAGTTGTCCTGCGCGAACTTGATTGCCTCCATAATGGCATCAGAATCTCCCGGGGTCCAGCCAAGCTCGGCGTCACAACGGGGAGCCACCATGATGAATTTATAACGGGCACAGTATTCATCCCAAATGGCAAACAAGTCTTCCATTTCCTTGTCTTTGCCCTTGCCTGTGGGGTGAAGCCAAATCACCAGGCCGTAGCCGGCATTTGGTTCATAAGAGATCGGAACATTCAGGAGGAAGGTTTTATCACCGGCGGCGGAGTTCTTGGTAACCAGCCCCAAGTCCGGCTTTTTCACATCCGCACCTGATACCTTGGCTAGTGATGCCTTTTCAGGGGGCTTGGGTGGAATGATCTCGGATGATTCGCCAAGGGTGCCTTTCAGGGTTTCCGTTTTGCCATCTTTCCTTTTCACTTCCATCCCAAATTGCTGACCCACGGTGCTAGCATGGATCATACTTGCCAACTCCTCGCGATTACCTATGGGCCGTAATGGGGCATCTGTTTTGCTTTGCAAAGGTGAAAGGCCAGCCTTCAGGATTCTGTCGCCTTCTTTAAGACCAATTTTTGCCGCGGAGGTTTCTGGGAAAACATAGCGTACTTCCACGCCTTTTTCCTTGTCATCTCGCATGGGTAAAATTCCAAGGGTGCCATTGGGGGGGGAAGCCAGCGATCCGGCCAGGGCAACCTTGCCCAGGTTCAACTCCTCGGTGCCTCGCTTGATGCGTACTTCAACCTCGTCACCCTCATAACGGGTTCCCAGTTGGTTCATCATCTGGGCATGGCTTTCAACGTTTTTACCGGCCACGGAAATGATTTTATCACCAGGCTTCAAACCAGCTTTTTGCGCCGGTGAGTTCGGCATGACACCTCCCACGATGGGCTCCACGCCATACATGTCATTGCTTTGCATGGTGATTCCCATCACGCCCCTGCGAAGGTCTTTTCCCTGCTTTAGCCGTTCCAAGTTACCCATGATTTGTTCAAGGGGCATGGCAAAGCCAATTCCTGAATCGTACCATTCAAACCCGGCGGTCTCACCTTCCGCCTGGGGAGAAGCGGGTACTAAAATGCCCATGACTTTTCCTGAAAGATCCACCAGCGGGCCACCATAATTCACCGGGGAAACCTTGGCATCTGTCTGGATGGCGCGGCCCCAGATTCTTCCCACCGCACTGATGATTCCAACACTTATACTCGGAGGTGCATCCGGGGTAAGGGAAAGCGTCTTTCCCATGGCAATGGCTGTCTGCCCCACCTGAATGGAGGAAACAGGAAGAACTTCCGGCATGGGTAAACCTGTTGCATCAATCTTCAGCAATGTCACCATGCGGGATTGGTCGGTGGCAATAATCTTGGCGACATGCCTTTTGCCGCCCGCCGTCGAGATGATGATGGAGGTTGGTTTGTTGGCGAAATTGAAAGCGCTGGAAACAATGTACCCATCAGGCGAAACCACCACGCCCGTGGTTGGCCCACTGCCTTTGCGCACACCCGGGGCACCTGCGGGGCCCGGTCTTCTTTTTCCGGGTACTGCCGCACTGGAGATAGTTTCTGTGCCGCCTGATGTCTCGATCGTCACCATGCTGGCGGTTGCTTTTTTGGTGGCAGTTTGAACTGCTTGCTCCCAGGAATCATCCTGGGCATAAACCATCAACCCAACAAAGGGAACCAGAATCCAGAAATGTTTGATCATGGTTTTGCTCCCGCTGCGGGTGATGCCTTTGGTGTCACTTCCAATTGCAGGGATATGGTTTGAAGCTTGTCACCGCGGCGAATTTCCAGTTGAACCTTGTCCTGTGGGCGGTATTTCTCCAGTATTTCCTCCAGCATGGTGACGCTTACCACAGGCAGCCCATCGACATACACCACCAGGTCATCTGGAAGGAGTCCCGCCTTGTGGGCGGGTGACTTTGGCAATATCTCCTCAATGTAGGGAGGAGTTCTATCCACCACATTTGGAACAAATACCATGCCGTGGTAGCCTCCGCCACCACTGCCTTTTTGTGCCTTGGTGACTGGCTTGTAATTTTCCTTTTTCTCAACCAGTTCCTGTATGGAAACTTTTCTGCTGGATCCATCCGCTAGGCGTACATCCACAGTGGCTTGAATCGGCACCGCATAATTAATCCAGGTGTCCGTCTGTTCGTTGCGTAATTCCCTGCCGATCAGGCCGAGAAGTTCTCCCTTGCGATTGGTGACGATTCCGCCCGCAGCTCCGGGATTGTTCGTAATGGCATCGACCACATAAACATTTCCGGAATAAGGCGCTTCAAAGATGCCAATTCTTCCGGACAATTTCGCATAAGCCGCGATGTTCCCCCTCATCATGGACATGGGTTCATCACGGGTTGCAATCTGAAACTGGTTGCTGAAGGCGAATATGGTGGTACCGGGTAATGCGAGCGGAGCTTTCATCGCTGCCAAAACATCGTAGAAAGGAAGGTCCTCGATTTTTGACTTTTCCGTTCCAAGCTTTAGTAGTGCCACATCCAACTCGGGTTCCACGGCTATTACCCTGGCGGGAAGTCGGGTTCCATCATACAAATGCACTCGAAGATCCGAGCTTTCCAGCAGATGGTTGGCTACAGTTAGAACATAACCATCCTGGCTGATGATCACCCCGGTTCCATAGCTGGGCAAGCCCTTGAATCCTCCGGAGCCAAAAAGTTTCACCAGCTTGGGGTTCACTTCCTGGGCTAACTGGATGCCTGTAACATCCCCCTGCCAGGCAATAGCCAATAACCCAATGGAAGCCGCAAGCCATCCTGTCATGGTTGAAACCCTCGAAGCAAAAGAATCCTGCCATGCGAAACCATTATTTTTCTTCCATCTTCCAGCCATCGATGGTGGCGCGCAGATATTCCTTGTCACCGTACCGAACCACCATCTTCCCGGGAAGCATTCTGCCCTGGCTGTCCTTGCGATAGTCCGAAAAATGAATCTCGCATGGGTCGTCATCGCGGTCGGTGCTTACCTCGCAACCCAGTAACTGATAATCCTTCGGGTTGAAGTACCACTTGGAATTAACACCACCCAGGCTGGTTCTCAAGACCTCTGCATCCATTCTGCTTGCGGTATAGTTGGGTTTTTCGCCATCAGGTGTGGGAAGATAATAGGGTTCCATTCCACCATGGGAGAAATCACCAACAAAACCCTTTTCTCCATAAACGAGAAGTTGGCGCAGTTGGAAGAATGCCACCAGTAATCCTCCGCTGCCGGGGGGATCCTTCATGGTTTTGCCGGATTGTTCCACAGCCAGGGGTTCCACCGCGAAGTCGATCCCATCGAAGATACCCTGTGCCAGGTCGTTCTTTCCATCCTTGGCTCCCTTTGGGGTCACGCGAAGCACTACGATGGACTGACGGCCCTTGTCTCCAATTCTGCCTGTTGCCTGAAGTTGCCAGTTGCCTGCCAAAGCTTTGAAATCACCGTTCTTGCCGATGGATGCCAGTAACCTGTCGCGTTCCTGCTTGTTGAAATGGTAATTCGCATAGCCGGCTTTGGCTTCGTAGAACTTGGCTGCGGGTCCACTGGGCGCCTTGGGATTTTGAACCTTAGGCTGATTGGGGCCCTTGGGCATGGGAACGGGTACGGGTTTGGCTTCCGCGTTGGGATTGTTCAAGTCCTGTTTTTCATAGCCCATCAGGCGAACAAGGATTTCCCTTCGTTCGGAGGAACCATTTTCCTGTTCCCTTTTGAAAGTCAGGGGCACCCTCCAACCCTTTGGAAATAGCCCAAGAACATTCTTGAACTGATTGACGCTGCCGGTGGGCCTGCCAGCAAAGAACAGTACCTGGTCGTCTATCTTTAATCCCCTGCGCGAGGCATCCGAATCGATCATGCCGCTGATCATCACTTTGCTGAAGGAGGATTCCTCAAACCCGCTGGATACCACCGCGCCCAGCGATGCATGGTCCACCAGCATGCCAGACCGAAGGTGACCCATGAAGTTTTTAATCTGATTGATAGAGATGGCATAACCCACCCCGGAATTGATGCGAGCGCGCTTGTCGAAAGAACCACGACCGTTGATGCCAATAAGCTCACCCCGCATATTGAATAATGGTCCACCGGAGTTTCCCGGGTTGATCGAAGTGTCGATCTGGATACAGTCGGTGTATTCAAACATTCCGCGTTCCGGGTACTGGTAACGATGAACACCCGAGACCAGACCAAAGGTTACCGTGGGCGTGAAATCCGTTGCCAGCATGAAGGGGTTTCCCATGGCAATGGACTGGTCCCCCACCTGTACTTTGTCGCTGTCACCCAGTGCCGCGAAAGGAAAGGGTTTTTTATCATCCTTGGGTAGAAGCTTGATTAGTGCGACATCACCTATCTTGTCCAGCCCCACGAGGATTGCATCGTAAAGGATACCATCGGCAAGTCCGCATTTCAGGGTGGGACTTTGACCTGCCACCACATGGAAGTTGGTAAGGGCGTACCCATCAGGGCTGATGAGAACCCCGGAACCACCACCAGTGACCACTGCCACCACGGAGGGGCTGACTTTGCGAATGGTTTCAAGTCGCGCGGATTCCATTTGCAGGATTTTTGGATTCAAGTCTGCGGCGTGGATGGCGGGCAGAAAAAGAATGGCGAAAACCAAGGGCAGTGCCGGCCGAACCATAATCAACTTCCTTCCATCACTTGCTTACCTGGGGATTCACCAGGTCGATATGTCTGCCAAAATCCAGCGCACCCGGTGATCGAACCACAATACGCAACCTTTGCACATCCTTGATCGCCAGGTGTATGGGTTTGACCCGCAGCTTGTCGGATCGGGAAAGTTCTAATTTTGCCAGCTGCTTTCCATCGCCATCGATTTCCAGAATCACCTTGTCATCAATGCCCCCCACGAGGTCATCGAACCCTGCCAATGCGTGAAATTCGCGGTATTCACCTTTAAGATCATACTCTACCTCGGTGGTGGCCAGCATGGAAAGTCCCTTGGGGTAGATAGTGCCCTGAATTTTCAGGGGGCCGCCATCCAGGTTTGTGTCTTTGCGAAAAGTGGAGATGCGATCCTCATCCATGGTTAAAACCAGGCGGGTGGGTTCCATATCAGAAAGGTAGGCAAGCTTTCCCCTGCTGAAATCCATCTTGTGGATGGAATCCAGTGGTAGATCGAATGTTGTTCCGCTGGAAGTGGTCAATTTCATGGACTGTTTTTCGACAGCAAGCGCAGATACCAGGAACTCGGATTGCTGCATGTCGATAACCTTGCAAATAACAGGGCGCGCGCTGGCATCCAGAGATCGCAGGTAAACCAAACCAAAGAGATTGGCCTGTGGAACAGGGATAGCCTTGTTGGCACCCACGGGGGCGAACTCAATGGTTTTGCCCTCTGTGTCTCCCTTGCCTAGGGTTCCTTCCACCATGTTGAGGATGCCATCCGGGTTTTCGGTATCTTTCTTTAGAACAGCGACGGCATCGCGCTTGCGCTTTTTCGAGAGTTTTTCATTCCATGACTGCCGATCCTTGGAGGATTGTGCCTTCAACAAAACCCAACTTGTGGCGGTTACGGGAATGCGGATGGTTCCTCCATGGTGCAGGGTAAGTGATACTTCCTCCCCAAGAATCTGTGCGGACTTTGCGACAACCTTTGTGCCATCTGAAAGTTCCACCATGGAAAAGGCATCCTTGGGCAGCATGGCGCCAGATTTCAGATCGATGGAAACCAAGTCTGTAAGGGAAAGTCGAATTTCTTTGCCAGAGGTTTCAAGGACAATTCCATCGGGGCCAACCGACTTTAAAGATCCCTGTAGTGTCTCCCCTTTCAGGGTGCGAATTTCCGCAGCATCAATGGTTTGGGGCTGTGCCACCAAGGCAAGCAGCCCCAAGGTAAAGATCAGGGAAAAAATGCGAGATACGGTAATCATCATGGGGCCGGGTTGGCCTCTCCCAATCGTTTGAAGTAGATTTCCACCGCCTCGCGGTACTTGGGTGGCAAAGACCTGGTGAGTTCCACCATGGCCTTTGCGCGCTCCCTTTCGGGTAGCTTGCCCCACACTTCCGCAAGTTCACGGACACGTTTCTGGTCTATCTGGCCCTTGCCGGCACCATTGCCACCAATGCTATCCTGTTGGGGCGAGGAAGCCTGAACATTATTGCCAGGGTTGCCCTGTGAAGGTGGGCCACCAGCAGGGCAATTCCCACTGGAATCGGTGCTGTTTTTGGACTGGTTTTCCATCTCCTTGATCATCTCATCAAGGCGGGCCACCACTTCCTTTTGCATTTTCTGGGTCTTTTTTCCACCCTGTCCAAGATCGAGCCTGCGCTGGATGATCTCCATCTTTCGGCTGATCCATCCGAGATCCTTTTCCTGCCAGGTCATCATGTCAATCGCCATCAGTGACGCGACATTGCGATAGCGCTCCGGGGATTCCGAAACATCATCCAGAAGGCGATTGATGGTGTCGTCGGCTTCCTTTTTCATCATCAGGGAATATTCAGCGACTGATCTATGGAAAAGGTAGGCTGCGGGATCGGCTACTTGTTCCGGCTGAAACAGTTTAAGGGTGTCCAGCGCGATTTCGTAATTTTTGTTTTGTCCCAGAATACGGGAATAGGATACCGCCAGGTTTGCCTTCAGGAATAGCGATTTGGATGCGTCCTTGAAAAAAGCTGGAATCTCCGCGGGGGGATCCTGTTTAGAGTTGCGTGCCTCTTCGAGCAGTGCTGCTGCTTCGGGTACCAGCAGGGAGAATGTTGCCGCCAACTTTTCGGCTGTGCCCTCGGGTGTGGCCCAGATGGCCTGGTAGGCTTTTTGTTTCTCGGGACTGATCTGTCCAAGTGATTTTAACCAGTTATCCGCCTGGGCTTGTACATCCTTTGGGGCGGGAGTTTTCAAAACGCCGAAGCTGGGGGTTTCCTTGGGGGGATTGGGGTTTGCTGCGTGATTGTTATTCAACCCAATCACACCAATGGCTGTCGCCAATACCAGCGAACGGATGCTTTTTATCACCATGGAAACACCTTCAGTTCTTTTTATTGGCCCTTGTTTCGCCCTTTGGCAATATCTTCGGTTACCTTGGAAAGCTTCTGCTGTCTTCCGGAAAGATCTTTGAATTCCTTGCGGAAGGATTCAAACTTTTCCTTTTCCTTGGCATCTGCAACCTTCGCAACGCTTGGAACCTGCTCGCCTTCCAGTTGCTTTCCATATAGGTTGGTTCGGTTGTTCACACGTACCTGCATCGAACGAATCATCTTCAATTCCGCGATCATGTCGATCAACTGGTTATCCTTTGGCTGACCAGGGTTCGACTGGCTTGGCTGGGAAGGAGGCTTGGGCTGCTGGTTGTCCTTGCGTGCCTTCTTGAATGCCTCGATCATCTCTTTCAGGGAATCGATAATGTCATTTTCAATGGAAACCGTGACCTGACCCACATCCGCACGCCGTAATCTTCCGGCGGCCGTTTGCATATCACCCACCACTTGCTTGAAAACCTCCGCAAAAGCCACGGCGGAACCTTCCGATTCAATAAGAGTAAGGGCCTTGGTCGCTTCCTTTAAAATATCGTCTTCCCGGTCGGAAAGCTCCAATGCTTTCTGGTCATCCGCGCGGGTTGCTTTTTTGTCAGGGTTCGACAGGATGGTTTTGTCCAGACCTACCGTGTTATCCCGCACGGCAATCTGCATGGCTAGCATCTTTTCACAGCGGCTTTGCAACTGGGCGAGAAGTCTTTCCAACTCTTCTTCGCGCAATTGTTTTAAAAGGTCTTCCAGCTTTTTCTGGGCTTGCTTGAGCTTGTCCACGGCCTCGGACTGGTTCTCGGAAGCGCCCTTCTTGTCATCCTGGGCAATCTTCTTTTCTGCTTCCTGCTGCTTGTTGATGCCTTCCTGAATTTGCTTCTTGGCATTTTGGGTTTCCGGACTGGAGGGGCTGGGCTGGGCGCTTCCATCCTGACTATCCTGGCCAGACTTGGAGTCGCCACCTTTGCTATCTTTGCCTTCCCCGCCTTTGCTGTCCTTGCCTTTACCGTCACTACCCTTGGAATCTTTACCATCCTTGCCTTTGCCATCTTTGCCTTTACTGTCACCATCCTTGGAATCTTTTCCCTTTCCATCGCCACCTTTGCCATCCTTGGAATCCTTGCCGTCCTTGCCGTCCTTGCCTTTACCATCACTACCCTTGGAATCTTTGCCATCCTTGCCTTTGCCGTCACTATCCTTGGAATCACCCGCTTTTTTCGGGTCGATCAGGTCCTTGGTCTCTTTGGTGACTTTACCTTGGGCCTTGGCGATCTCATTCTTGCCAAGCTTTCCCAGTTCGGTGTTGGCTTGAACGCGTTCCTGCTTTTCAATCACACCCTTGAGCTTTTCCAACAGATCCTGAACTTCCTGGCGTTCCTTGCGAAGTTGCGATTCCCGGTCGTCCTTCAAAAGCACATCAATCAGCTTGCGCAGATCTTCACGGATTTCCTGGTTCTGGGTTAGAACCCCTTGCAGGGTTTCGATGTTCTTGAAGGAATCGGAAGATCGCAATGCCAGGATCAAGGTGGAGAATTTCATCTCGATTCCCTGATCAGATGCAACTTTGAGAGCGTTTTTTAGCGCCATCGCCTTGTCGCGGTCCTCAGCTTTCGGGCTGGCCTCCAACCTTTGGGCAAGACGCAGAAGATCCGTGGTGAAATCCTTGAACTGCTGCTTTAATCTTTCCTGGCTGCCTGTGACATCCACTTGGACTGCCTTGGAATCCGCCTTGGCAGATTGCTTGCCTTCCTGGGCTTGAACCCCCAGTGCAAGCAGGCACCCGAGTGATAATAAAATGGCTGACAATCGCAATGGCATGGCGAACCCGTTTTCGTTTAGGAAAGCCGTTCAGAAAACATCCTCATTATTGACGAAAATGGCAGGAAAATCCAACCGGATTGTGGGTTTTCCATGAAGAAAACCCGCTTCGTCAGGCAATAACATTAACAAATTATGAGTTTAACCGCTTTTATGATCGGTTGTAGGGGCGAAAGGGAACTTCCGATTGCCTTCAGGAGGCATTTTTCAGATTCGCCAGTAATTTTTCTGTGCTGTAAACACGGTTCAGACTGTAGATATGAAAGGCCCTGGTACCATGTTTCAAAAGTTTTTCGCAAATCTCGGTGCAGACCTGCACACCCAAGTCCCTTACAGCATCCTCGCTGGTGCAGGAGTTGATGCGGTTCAAAAGTGATTCTGGAATATTGGCTCCGCATAATGCGGTGAACCGTTTAACCTGTTCCGCACCCAGGAAAGGCAGAATACCCGGGATAATGGGAACCGTAACCTGATGTTTGTTGCGAAGGTAATCTTGAAATTCAAGGAAGGCATCCGCATCGTAGAAAAGCTGGGTGACCAAAAACTGGGCCCCTGCCTTCACCTTGGCAGCAGTTCGATCCCAATCCAGCCGCTTGTCTTTGCACTCGATATGCCCCTCCGGGTAACCCGAGGCCCCAATCGCAAAATGACCCCTGTCGCGAATGTAATGCACCAGGTCGATACTGTGCGAGAAACCACCGGCAGTTGGCTTGAACTCGGTCTCGCCTTTTGGCGGGTCTCCCCTCAGGGCAAGAATGTTCTCCACCCCGATCGACTGTGCCTCGGAAAGAATTTCACCAATCATATCCTGCGTGGATCCCACACAGGTAAGGTGTGCCATGGCTTCAATGCCAAAATCCTGTTTGATGCGCTTTACAATGCGCAGTGTTTGATTGCGTGTGCTGCCACCTGCGCCATAAGTTACAGAAACGAATGCCGGGTTCAGCTTTTTTAGCTGGGGAATAGTCTCTTCAAAAAGGGTTCGTTCACCCTCCTCGGTCTTGGGTGGGAAGAACTCAAACGAGAAAGTTACCTTCTGGCTTGAAAGAATCTCGGGAATTCGCATGAAAAGGCATTCCTAATCAACAAATGGATCCACAATCATTGCAAATGTACTTTAAATGGCCTGAAGAACTCAACGGCACTTCATCATTAGCATAGGAAAACTAATGGATATTCCATGAACCGAATTGCGAACCGTTCACAATCCAGCTAGGCTGATGGAATAATCCGCCCGGGAAAAATCATGAAGAATGCCCTTGTTTATACGATGTTGCTGGTGTTTGCTGGCCTTGCCATCTGCCAAACCGACAAGCAGAAAAGCGAGCCCGGCCTCAAGGAAACTCCGAAACAAGAATATATTCCTATTGGCAGCTTGCAGGGAAAAATCGAGGGCCCGGCAAAGGATGGGAAAATTCGTGTTTCCCTGACGCTGCCTTTTGCGGAAATCGATAACGATGTCAGGGAACAGTCGGAAAAAATGCGCAGGAATCTCATCGAGTTGCGCAAACAGGCCTTGGCACTCCCCAAAGATTCACCAGACCGGGCTAAAAAAGCATCCGAACTTGAGACGGGCATGGCCGATTTGCAGACTCTTAGGGAAAAGATG
>JBEGQX010000149.1:0-6411 GCA_041180805.1 Planctomycetota bacterium | reverse complement strand
GCAACCTATTTGTTGTTGAAATGTCTGACTATCCAAACCCACTTCCGCCAAATACACCTCCCAAAGGTCGTATTCGCAAGCTAATTGACAGCGATGATGATGGTATCTTTGACAAGGCAACAGTTTTCGCGGAGGGCTTATTCTGGCCCACAGGTGTGGTTGTTTCCAGAGGCGGAATCTTTGTTCTTTCTGTGCCGGACATCTGGTATTTCAAGGATACAGATGGTGATGGCAAGGCCGATATCAAAGAACAAATCGCAACTGGCTTTGTGATTTACAATGTCCAGCAATTGGCAAATAACCTGCGCTGGGGTATCGACAATAAGATTTATGGCATTACTGCGGGAAATGGAGCAAACCTTTCCTTCCCCAACGGTTCCCAAAAAGAACTTTCCTTAAGAAGACGAGATTTCAAGTTTGACCCATTCACCAAATCCTTTGAAGCCATTTCGGGAACAGGTCAGTTTGGGTTGGGGTTTGATGACTATTATCATCGGTTCACTTGTGCAAACCGCGACCCGGTTCTTGAAATCGTAATGCCCACAAAGGCCATGGACAGGAACCCTGATTTTGCCATAACCAACTCCGTCCATAATTGCGTGGTTGAAGGTGCCAACTCTCCCATTTCTGTATACCCCATTAGCCCACCAGAACCCTGGCGAGTCATAAGAACAGAAAGGTACAAGGCTGAAGGCCGAACATTTGCACAGAGTGAAATGGTAGCCAATGGCGTATTTACCTCTGCTTCAGGAATCACCATTTACCGGGGTGATGCCTATCCATCTGCCATGAAAGGGCAGGCCTTTATTGCAAATTCTGCCGGCAACCTGATTCACAGGAGGCTTTTGGAACCCAATGGAGTTTCCACTATCGCGAAGCCTTTGGATGATAAATCGGAAATTGTACGATCGAAGGATATCTGGTTCAGACCAGTCAATTTTGTTCACGCGCCGGATGGAACCCTATATGTATTGGACCTATACCGCGAAATAGTGGAACACCCCTGGTCCATTCCAGATGACATCAAGGAGAAGTTAGACTTCGACAATGGCAGGGATAAGGGGCGAATCTACAGACTCGCCCCGGCAAATTTTAACAGGAGAAAAACCCCCAAGCTATCCACTGCCACAACTAAGGAACTTGTTTCTCTTTTGGGGCATCCTTCATCTTGGCATCGTGAGACCGCCCAAAGGCTTCTTGTGGAAAAAGGCGCCTTGGACAGCGCTCCGCTACTGACTTCCCTTTTAGGTCAAAAGGGAAATCCTCTGGAAAAATTGCATGCGATATACGCACTGGAAGGGCTTAAACAAAATAATCTGGAAAATATATTGAGGATCCTCAATGAAAACGATCCGGGGTTGCGGGAACATGGGTTGCAACTTGCAAGCAATCATCTCCAACCTCAAACATTGGTTGGAAGTCCGTCAGGAAAAGCCGTTCGCTCCAAGGTTCTGGCTCTTGCAAAAGATGATAATCCAAAAGTTCGTTTTCAAGCAATCATCACAATGGGTGGCTTTAACGACAACCCTTCAGATATAGCCGAGCATCTTTCAAAAGCTTTAATTAATAATACTTCAGATGGATGGACTAGACAGGCTTGCTTGTCTTCCTCGGTGGTATGTACGCAAGAACTGCTTCTAATACTTTTGAAAAACGATCCGTATCTTCAAAGCCCGTTTGCCAAAGAAACACTAAAGCAACTGGCATATCAATCTGGTAAAAGCAGTTCCAACAACCTTCCAAATCTGGTGGCCTTGATGGACAAAGCAAGTTTTCCCAGAGATACAGCCTGGGCTATCCTGACTGGTTTTGCCGAAGGAAGACAAAAATCCGGGACCAGCTTTGGCAAAGCATCATCCGAATTAAAACCTGAACAAAAGAAATGGGTTGGGAAACAGGAAAGAGAATCTTTTGCTTTGGCAATGGACCCATCCGCCACGGATGTGGACCGTTCCTTTGCCATCACAACGGCCTTAAACATTCATTCAGATAGTTTGGGGTATTTAAAAACCCTGTTGGATTCCAAGCATCCTTCCTTGGTTCAAATTGCCGCCATCAAGCACCTTCGAAATTCTGCCGACCCCGCAAATGCAAAACTGATGATTGAATCTTGGAACGGTTTAACCCCCATGGTAAGAACAGAAATTATTACCGCTCTTATGAGTCGTATTCCATGGACAAGCGAACTGCTAAAGGCCCTTGAAGAAGGAAAAATCCAATCCGCCCAAATTGACTTGTCTAAGCGACAACTGCTTCTGAAGAACCAAAATTCCAGTATTCAGAAAAGGGCTGAAAAGATATTTGGCCCATCCAATTCCAGCAGGCAGGAAGTGGTTCAGGCATATAAATCGAGCTTGAATCTCGAAGGATCTTATGCCAAAGGCATGGAAATTTTTAAAAAGGAATGCGCCAGTTGCCACAAAATCGGTCAGGAAGGCAAAGACCTGGGACCAAACCTGCTTACCGTGGGAACCAAAACTCCGGATGCATTTTTGTACAACATCCTCGATCCCAGCAGGGAAGTGGATGCAAAATATCTGAATTATGTGATCTCTACCAAGGATGGAAAAACTTTTACAGGTATGCTTGCAAGTGAATCTGCATCTACCATCACCCTGGTAAAGACCGATGGATCCACTGATGCCATATCGCGCAAGGAAATCGAATCCCTTGAGTCCACTGGTGTCTCTTTCATGCCAGTGGGGTTTGAGGAAAAAATCACGAAACAGCAAATGGCTGATTTACTGGCATTTCTTTTGGCACCAAGGTAAACAACCATGATCTGGGATGTTCATTGCCATCTCTCCAGCGCCGAGGGAAAAACGCCAGAGGAAAAAATGTCGTGGTTGCTGCGAAGTGCCGATCGTATGCAAATTGAAAAGCTTGTTGTTTTCATGGGTTACCCATTCATCCAAAATCCCTCCGCGGAACAGCTAAGAATCCAAAACGACCAAGTTCTTGCAGCACTATCTCATCACCATGACAGGGCCTACGGTTTTGCCTATGTTTCGCCCGTACATATTGACCAAAGCCTTGCCGAAATGAAACGCTGCATTAATGATGGACCCATGGTTGGAATCAAACTTTGGGTTGCAAGAAGATGTCACCTGGATGGAGTTGAACCCATATTGCGTTACGCTGCCGAGTTAAAAGCAGTTGTTTACCAGCATACTTGGTCAAAAACCAACGGTAACTTCGAAGGTGAATCAACTCCCGAGGATCTTGTCGATCTTGCCAAAAAACACCCGGGAACCCGGATCATTTGTGGGCACACTGGTGGCAATTGGGAAAAAGGCCTACGAACCATTTCCAGGCAAAAAAATCTGTATGCGGAAAGCGGAGGATTTGATCCAACCGCGGGATTTTCCGAGATGGCGACCCGGGAACTAGGGCCAGAACGAATCATTTATGGAAGTGACGCTCCTGGCAGAAGCTTCGCATCTCAAATTGCAAAAATCCAAGGGGCCAACATCCCGGAACCATGGAAAAAACGAATCTTCAAGGAAAACCTTCGGGGTCTTCTTGCACCCATTCTTTTGGCAAAGGGTTTCAAGCCATGACCTTTGATTCAAATACCAACCTCGGCAAATGGCCATTTAAATATCTCGATCTGGATTCACCTTCCAATCTTGAAAAGAAATTCAAAGCCCTTGGAATAACCAAAGCACTTGTGGGAAACCTGGAAGGTTTGTTTCACACCGACATTGGTGGTGTCAACCAACGCCTTGTGGATTGGTGTGAGAACATCAAAGAAGTCCATTTTTTGCCCAGCGGAAGTATCAATCCAACTCTTACAGGTTGGCAAAGGGATCTCGATGATTGCAAAACGAAATTTCATTTGCGATCCATAAGATTACATCCCAATTATCATGGTTACGACCTTCAGGATCCAAGATTTGTCATGCTTCTGGAAAAAGCTGCCAGCGGTGGTTTACTGGTTCAAATAGTGCTCCGCATGGAGGATGAAAGGACACAACACCCATTGTTGCGGATTCAACCCGTGGATTTGAAACCACTGGTGGAAGCCATTGCAAAAGTTCCGAGTGCCAAAGTTCAATTATTGAATACCAACCAGGACATTCTCAGTCAGACATCCATGGCGTTGGCCCGCAGCAAAAGGGTGTTTTTTGATATTGCCTCGCTGGAAGGAACACAATCTCTGCCAAAAGTCATTCGAAGTCTTGGAATCCATGCATTATGCCTGGGAACTCATGCGCCATTATTTGTTCCGGAATCTGCATTACTAAAAATCCATGAAGGAAATCTGCAAAAAGAAGAAGAGAACCTAATTCGCTTTGGGAACATGGAGCAAATTCTTTCAGCTTCCTGATGGTACAAGAACCATGCGGGCAGATTGATTTATCCCGGCAGCTAAAATATCCAGGGCATCTGTGATTTCATCCAAACGCATGACTTGAGTGTTCACTTTAATTTTCTCATTGTGGTGAATTTGAATCACCTTCCGAAGGGAATCCATGGGCCCCACATAACTCCCGATCACCTTGACAGCACGCGTGACAGTTTCAAACCAAGGTAAAGAAAGCAAGGATTCCTTTCCAAGG
Organism: Planctomycetota bacterium; assembly: GCA_041180805.1. Taxonomy (GTDB): domain Bacteria; phylum Planctomycetota; class Planctomycetia; order Gemmatales; family Gemmataceae; genus JBEGQX01. The sequence continues at coordinate 1,849 of JBEGQX010000149.1, read as the reverse complement.
CCCAAAACAACCAGGGTTCCACCATTTCGGACAGCTCTAAAAGATTCCTGCAAAGCTTGGGAATTTCCCACACAAACAATCGCCGCATCCACCAGAGAACGCGCTTCTTTGTAACGCCATTGGTTTATGTCATAACTTTCCGCGCCCAAATCTGCAGCCATCTTGATATGGGCCTCGGATGTATCCAATGCGTACACTTTGGAAAAAACATTTTTCGCGTATTGAACGGCTAGATGGCCAACTCCACCGACACCCGTGATTAAAACCGAGTCTTTGCGTGCATTAGCCACGGTTTGAATAGCCTGATATGCGGTTAGTCCGGCACACGCCAAAGGGGCCGCCTGAACTGGGTCCATTTCTTCGGGAAATAAAACCAGATGACGATAATCCGCGACCGTATATTCGGCGTGGGTACCTGGTAAAACATAACCGGTGTTCATTTGTTTTTCGCACAGGTTTTCAAATCCAGATTCGCAGGAATGGCAAGTATGGCAAGTTCGCCCAACCCAGGGAATTAGCACCTTTTGCCCCGGCAAAATCCCTAAAACCTTTGCCCCTACCGATTCCACGACACCTGCGCCTTCATGGCCTGGTATTAAAGGCAGGAGTGGTTTCTTTTCCCAAGTTCCCCTTACAGCGTGAAGGTCTGTCTGGCACAGGCCGCTGGCCAGAATGCGTACCAAAACCTGGTTTGGTTTGGGGATAGGAACCGGAATTTCCTCGATTTGAATTCCTTTTTGAAAATCCCTTAATACCGCTGCTTTCATCATGCGCATGGAAAAATTCTTTTCAGGCAGGTTCCTGCTGACTAAGGCAATGCAATGTTCCCAAACCCCAGACGAGATCAACACTATGAATCCCAACCACTTTTCTTCCGGGAAAATGCTCGGCAATAATATTTAAGGCAATTCGGTCTTTGGGATCGTTGAAAGTAGGCACCAGAACAATCCCGTTGGCGATATAAAAATTCGCATAACTTGCCGGCAGTCTCTGCCCTTCAAAAACCACTGGTGCAGGCATGGGAAGTGGAATGACTTCAATTTTTTTGCCACGGGCGTCTGTGGCATTCTTTAATTTTTGAAAATTTTCCTGAAGGTGTTCGTAGTTTTCATCCTTGCGGTCCTCCTCGACCGCAAGCAACACCTTTGCGGGGCTTACAAAACGAGCAAGGTCATCCACATGCCCATGGGTATCATCGCCAGCAATTCCACGATTCAACCAAACAACTTTGCTTATTCCCAGATAACGATGGAAAAGTTCCTCATAGTCTTTTCTTCCAAAACCTGGATTTCGTTCTTGTATTTTGGATAGCAGGCATTCCTCGGTGGTTAACATGGTTCCCAAACCATCCACATCAATACTTCCACCCTCAAGAACGGCACGAACCCCACCCCAGTTGGGTTGCATGCTTGGAGTCTTGAATTTTTTGGAAACAAGCCCTGGAATGGCATCATCATTTTTCCAATTGGAATATTTTGCCCAGGCGTTAAAGCGAAAATCTAAAAGGGCCTTATGACCTTTTTCGGCAGTGATATAAATTGGTCCGTAATCCCTAATCCATGAACGATTCGTTCTGGCGACAAAAAATTGGATGTTTTTCAGAAGCACGCCGGAGGATTGCAGTATTTTGCGAATCTTGACCTTATGTTCGTTCGAAGGAATAACCAGTTTTACCACTTCATGCGAAGCAATATTGCGAATAATTTCAGCATATACCCATGGAATAGGTTGAAACTTACCGGGCCAATCCTCCTTTTGATGAGGCCAGGAAAGCCAGGTAGCGGCGTGGTTTTCCCATTCCGCCGGCATCCGATACCCTAACTTTTGGGGGTTATCCGTGGTGTAGTCC
>JBEGQX010000148.1:0-6628 GCA_041180805.1 Planctomycetota bacterium | reverse complement strand
ACCAGCACCTGCGCAACCTCAACCCCGCCTTGGAAGTGCTTCGTGCCTCGTGGCCTGAAAATGATCCTGATATTACCGAGCAGGAAATGCGCGACCTTCTTGGTCGTTTTGGTTTGCAGGGCGATGTGGTAAATCAGAAAGTTTCCTCGCTGAGCGGTGGTGAAAAAAGCAGGGCCTGCCTGGCCAGGCTGGTGCGGGAGGGTGCCAATGTGCTGGTGCTGGATGAGCCAACCAACCACCTAGATCTGTGGGCGTGCGATGCACTGGAGGAGGCATTGCTGGAATTTACGGGCACTGCCATTATCGTCAGCCATGATCGCTATCTGTTGAACCGTGTTGTGGACATGCTGGTGGTTATGGATGGCGTTGGTGGAATCAAGGTAGTGCCTGGCAACTTTGAACTTTATGAAAGAATGAACTTGCAGGCTGAAATCAAATCAAAGCCCGCGCAGGAACCACTCAGGCAGCAAGCAAAGCAGGAACCCAAAAAGAAACGAAAGTTCCCCTATCGAAAAGTCGAGGATATCGAGGCGGACATTGCCAAACTGGAACAGGAACGCGACCAGTTGGAAAAACAAATGATCGACCCGGATTTATACAGGGATGGCAACAAGGTCAAACAGGTGACCAAATCCTTGGAGGAAACCAAACAGAAGCTGGAAACGCTTTACGAACACTGGGAAGAGGCGGTAAGCCTTTCCAAGTAGGAATTCCTATGCGGCGTGGCGATATTGATGGGAAAGTGGGATGCCTAGAAAATCGGCTACCGCGGTTTTCCAGCGTTGTGGGTCCTTTGCCGCCAGCGATTCATGGCCGCAGTTCGGGAACCCCACAAAAGTTTTTTCACCCTTCAGGTTATTAAACATCTGCAAGGCACGCTTGTAAGGCACCCGGCGGTCGCCTTCACCATGGATTTGTAGGACCGGGCTTTGCACCTTCTTTGCATATTCGATTGGCTTGTGCCTGAAACCATTTAATTGGATTCGAACGCTACCCCAGAATAGCAGCAGATGCGCCAGCGGATAGGGCGGCACACCCATTGCCTTGAAGCGGGCACCCACGGTTTCCAACAGAGTGGTAAAAGGTGATTCCAAGATCATCCTGTTGGCATCCAGCTTGTAATCGACCACGGCGCGAAGCATGGCTACCGCACCCATTGAGTGGCCAAATAAGATCTGTTCCTGATCCGGCCAGTGTTGCCTGGCGTAATTCACAGCCTGCATCACATCATAGGCTTCCTGCATTCCCAGGGTGACTTTGTTGCCTTGCGAGGCACCAGAACCAGGAAAGTCCACAAGCAGACAGGAAACGCCCATCTGGTGAAAAAGCTTCGCCTCTGCAAGCAGTGTCGATTTGTTGCGGGCATAGCCATGGAAAAGGAGAGCCAGCTTGGCGGAATTTCTTGCGGGTATGTGCCATGCTTCCAGACTTCCTTGCGAACCACTGAAGGTATGGGTCTGGTAATTCAGGTCAACATCCGAGGGAACAGTTTCATTGGCCCGCCTCGGAAGGTTCACACCTTTCAGCAGAACCCAGATTTTCTGGATCTTGGAAAGATGCTCGGGCTTGGCGGTGCGATTGCCGGCCGAGGAAACCCGAACCATGGAACCTGCCTGCTTCCATGCCATCCAGTTTACACCGATTAGAACCACGCAACCGCAAAGGATGTACCACTGCATGATGGAACCCTCCGAGTAAAGAGATTAACCCACCATTCTTCGTGGATCCTGCTGCTGGATCTGAAGTTTGTTCAGCTTGTTGTAAAGGGTCTTCAGGCTGATATCGAGCTCGGCAGCGGCAGTGGCCTTGTTGCCCTGGTGCTTGTCCAACACGCGCAACAGATGTTCCATTTCGATCTGTTCCAGGGTGCGTGTGCCGGTTGCCTGGGAACCCTGCACCAGTGAAAGGGTTGGCACGCCGTTGGATGCATCGCGCAGATGGCTTGGCAGATGCTCTGGCTGCACCTGTTCACCCCCGGAAAGAATGCTTGCGTATTCCATGACATTGGCAAGCTCACGCACATTTCCCGGCCAGGTGTGTTCGAGGAGAACATCGACAGCTTCGGGGCTGATCAGGTCTTTCACAAATTCCAGCGGCCTGCGCATGGCGCGCGCCAGCAGATGTCGGGCCAGGTCTGGGATGTCGGGCCTGCGTTCCTTCAGTGAGGGAAGCTTGAGTTCGAATGTGTTGATGCGGAAATAAAGGTCCTCGCGAAACTCGTCGGCCTTGATCATCTCGCGCAAGTCTCGGTTGGTGGCGCACAGAACACGCACATCGGTTCGGAACGGCTCGGATTCTCCGACCCTGCGAATCTCGCCTGATTCCAAAAAGCGCAACAGTTTCACCTGGATGTTCTTGTTTAACTCGCCGACTTCATCGAGAAACAGCGTGCCACCGTTGGCAACCTCGAACAACCCCTTGTGATCGCGATCGGCGCCGGTGAATGCGCCCTTGCGGTGGCCAAACAATTCGCTTTCCACCAGGTTTTCGGACAATGCGCCGCAGTTTACAGGAATGAATGGGGCGTCGGCGCGCTTGCTTTGCTGCCAGATGGTGCGTGCGGCAAGCTCCTTGCCGGTTCCCGTTTCGCCAAGAATTAAAACCGTTGTGTCACTGGGGGCAACGGTTCCGATAAGTCGGTGAACACCCGCCATGCTGGGTGACTTGCCAATCAGAACCGAGGGGCCTTCCACGGCGCTGAGCCTGCTCTGCAGCGCCTGGTTGCGGTTCTTCAGGTCGCGCTTTTCGATGATCTTCAAGAGTACGGTTTCGATCTCTGCCATCTTGCATGGCTTGGTGATGTAATCGAACGCGCCAAGCCTTACCGCTTCGATGGCGGTTTCCATGCTGGCATGGCCGGTCATCATCACCGCCTCGGTATCGGGCGAGACTTTTTTCAAATGCTCCAGTACCTCGATGCCTGACATGCCTGGCATGCGAAGATCCAATATGGCAGCGTCAAAGGTTGATTTTTCCAGCACTTTCATCGCGGTTTTGCCATCCGGGCAGACGGTTACCTCGTGGCCAAGCCTGGGCAGTTCGGTGCGCATGAACTCCTGCAATGATTTTTCATCATCCACAAACAGCACCCTAAGTCGGTTCGCGGAAGGACGCGTACTGGCGGCCATCTGTTGATCGTGCGAATCTTTCATGCTCATTTGCAAACCCTTTCCTTTGTCGAAATTTATCAGGCGCTAAGCGCCATCACCCGGGGAGGGTTCTCCCTGGAGTTGTCTTGTGTGGTGTAACCCTGGTGCGATGCTGGGTGCAGGGGCAGGCGGACAATAAAACAACTGCCCTTGCCCTGGCCCTCACTGGTGGCTTCGATCTCGCCCCCGTGCTGCTGGATGATGCGATGGCTGATGGTAAGCCCAAGCCCTGTGCCTTTGCCGGTGCGGTTCATGGTGAAGAAAGGCTCGAAGATGTTCTCAAGTACCTCTTGCGACATCCCGCAACCGCTATCCTGGAACCTTAGCTCGGCGCGGTTATCCACCTCGCGCAGCCGGATGGTGAGTTTGCCACCCTCGTCCATGCTGTCCAACCCGTTAACCACAAGGTTGAGCACGACCGAGCGTATTTCCTCGCCGTTGATCCATGCTTGGATGGGTGCTTCCTCGGCGATTTGGATTGTCTTGCCTTTGGAGTTTTGCAGGTGCTTGGTGACATCCAGCACGGCATGCACCAGCTTGGAAAGATTGACAGGCTCGCGTTTTTTCTCACCAGTACGGCTGAAGTCCAAAAGTTTCTCGGTGATATTCTTGCAGCGGAATGCCTCGTCCTGGATCAGCTTCAGGTACTTGGCAAAATCCTCGAGTACGCCGGGTTCCTGCTCGCGGGTTAGTTTCTGGGCCACACCCCTGAGATCTTTTAGCCGGGATTCCAATGCCTCGCTGCAAAAGGCGATTCCTGCCAGCGGATTATTGATCTCATGGGCCACCCCCGCTGCCAAAAATCCAACGCTTGCCAGTCTTTCCGAGCGAACCAGTTGCCTGCTGCGCTCATTCACTTGTCGGGCCAGATCGGTGTACAGATCCCTGAGGCGTGAAGTCATATGGTTGAATGCTTCGCCGAGGGCTTCCATTTCATCGCCGCTTTTGACTTCGATGCGGTGATTGAAGTCACCCCTTGCCACCTGGCTTACCCCTGCCTCCAGATCCCGTATGGGATAGAAGATCCATCCGTAGAAGGAATACAAGACTCCCGCCAGCAAAAGCAGGCCTATGCCGCAGGATGGTACGATGATCCAAAGGCTTACCTGGTAAGCCCTGCGTGATTCATTAAGGCTGCCCGCCAGGTCGTCGTGGATTTTGTCGCGCAGTTGCGTGCTGTTAAGTTCCATTTTTGCAAGTTGCTGGCGGATGGACTTTAACCTGGGATCCACGGTGGGGTTTTCGCCCGGCCCGCGCACCATGGGTTCATGGAATTTCAAAGCCGCACCCTGAAAAGCATCCAGTTCCCTGTTCAGGTCGGCGAGCATTCCCCTTTCATAATGATCAGGCAGCTTGGTGAATAAACGGGCGTTGGTTTCCTGAAGCAGGACCTCATATTCGAGAATTTTCTGGCGTGCCGAATTGACTTCGCGGGAGAGTTTTTCCGGTTCATCCAGCAGATGTTCAAGTTTGCCCGGTGCTGCAAGCTGGGCAAGTATTTCCCTTAATTCCTGCGCGGTTTTTAGCTCTCCAAGATCGCTCCGGATGCTGTTCATCGTCTGGTAGTAAGACCAAAAACCCTTCAAGGTACCCAGCAATAGAAGGGTAACAATGCCTGCGCTAAGGCAGAATGTGATGATCAGTTTGTGGCGAATACGCCAGCGACTGGCCAAGCTCGACCTCCTTGTCGAAAACGGCCTTGGAAAAAATATCCTCAAGATTTGTAGTTTTTACCAAAAGCATTCCAAGATTGAAAAGTCGAGTTCTTGTGTAAAGCAAGAGGGAAGACTGGGAAAGATAGGCTGGCGTCTCGGCGGTATTCTGCCTGTTTTGTTTGGAGGATTTTTACAAAGAAGAGTGGTATTTGCAAAACAGGTGATTTAGCAGGGCAATATTCAATAACTTCTATTGCAAAACATGCTGGCGCTGATATTTGGGCAAGTATGCCATGCAATAGGTTTTTTCCCATAGTTGTCTTTTTCATGATTCAGGCGCTGGGTTGCCAGAGCATGAAAAGCCAAAATCTCTCGTCGGAAATGCACCCGACATGGGAAAAACCATCGGAAGAAAATGGCTTGTCCAAGCCCGGCTGGTTCCAAAAATTCAAGGATTCCCTTCCTTGGAACCGGGCTAAAAAACCTATCTCGGATTCAACGGTGGCTTTGATTGTCCAATACATGAATCAAAATGAAATGGCCGATGTGCATCTTGAGTTCCGAACGGAAACCCCGAAAGAAGATTGGCAAAGGCTTAAAGAAAATCAACAGGTAAGGCCGCTCGCAAAATACTCCCTGGGTGGTATTGGATGGGTAAAAAGCTGCCTGATTAGGAACAAGTTTTTTGGAATCAACAACTATGATCCATTCACAAACACCCTGCATGTTAATTATGACAATCCGGTGGGTATTATGCGTGAGCTGGCCGAGGCAAAACTTGTGCGCCAAAAAAAGTTTCCCGGCCTTTACATGGTCTTTGCAACGCTTCCTGTCACATCCACGATTTCTCATAACGAAAAAACCAACGAGATGATAGCTTTTGCCAAAAGTAAAACCGACTGGGAATTGGAAAAGGCCACTTATCGAACCATGTATCCGGAAATGTTGGGAGGGACCTCCTTCCTTTTAAAAGGCCCTGCCTTGTTTGGTTTTGCCTTTCTTCCAGCTTATGCGATACCATTGGTGAAACTTGGAGGCACGGGTGTCGGTTATGCGGTGGCCGAGTATAAGATTGCCAGCAGGCAGGCGGAAATAGAGCAAAATCGGAATTCTATTGCAAAGCCTTCCAGTCCTTCCATGAACGATTCCATGGTGAAACAGGCTTCCTTCGTTGAATAAAAGCACAATGTGGGCGGCGTATTGATAGAGGGAACCAAAATGCTTTGCACCTTTCTTGGTGTGGCGTTGTCTTTGTTTTGTCAAAGCAGGCTTCCACTTGTCAAAGGTTATGAAAAATATTCCAGCATTGCTTCGGTTCATGCAACCCAGGCGGCGGCGGCAGACAAGGATTTTGCCTACGCGATTTCCAATTCCAAAGTTGCCCAGTATGATCGGAAAACCGGCCAGTTGATAAGGTTAAGTGAAGGACCGGCGCAACATTTGAATAGTGGCTGGGTATGGCAGGGGAAAGTTTTTTGCGCGCATTCCAACTATCCGAATAAACCCGAGGAAAGCGATATTCGCGTGTATCACCCAGCCACGGGAAAACTAAGCATTCACCATGCATTTGTGAATCCGCCGGGAAGCCTCACCTGGTGCCTGCGCGACCCAATGGACAAATACTGGTGGTGTTGCTTTGCCCATTACCAGAAAGATAATTCTAAAACGATTCTGGTTCGCATGGATGATAACTTTCGTGAGTTGCAGCGTTGGAATTTCCCCGAAAAAGTCGTCGGTGATTGGGATAACGCCAGTGCCTCGGGCGGCATTTGGGATGGAGAAACCCTGTTGGTAACTCACCACCATTTCAAGGTTCTTTACCGG
>JBEGQX010000147.1:0-8306 GCA_041180805.1 Planctomycetota bacterium | reverse complement strand
GATTCAAGTCCATTCATTCGCAGCAATGTAATGGGCACACAAGTTCTACTGGATAGCGCAAAGGCTCATAAAGTTGACCGGTTTGTTCATGTTTCAACCGACGAAGTATATGGCACACTGGGTGACACCGGCTTTTTCACCGAAGAAACTCCACTGGCACCCAATAGCCCTTATTCGGCCAGTAAGGCAGCATCTGATTTGCTGGTGAGAAGTTATGTTCATACTTTTCATTTCCCAGCCCTTACCACTCGCTGCTCTAACAACTATGGGCCGTTTCAATTCCCGGAAAAACTGATCCCCTTGTTTATAAGCAACTTAACCAGAAACGAAACCATTCCCGTTTATGGAGATGGTTTGAATGTCAGGGATTGGATTCATGTAAAAGACCATTGTGCAGGAATACATGCCGTTTGGCGCAAGGGAAGAATCGGCGAGGTCTATAACTTGGGCGGGAAGAGCGAAAGAACAAACATCGCACTGACAAAAACTCTTCTTTCCATCATGGGTAAAAATGAATCCAGTATCAAATACGTAAAAGACCGTCCCGGCCATGATAAAAGATACGCAATTGATTGCTCCAAGGCTGAAAAAGAATTGGGCTGGAACCCCACTTATATCTTCGAAGAAGGCCTGAAGGAGACGGTCCAGTGGTATCTCTCGAATCCGGATTGGGTAAATTCCATTCGAACGGGGGAATATATGTCTTATTACCAGAAACAATACGGAAGCCGTTAGGATGGATTTGCAGGAGGCAACCACTCTAATTACCGGAGTGACCGGCTTTGCTGGGTTTCACCTTGCGAATTTCCTTTTGCAACAAGGTGCCAGGAATTTGCATGGCCTAACCAGAAAAATTACCCCTGTAATTATTCCTGAAGTAAGCCTTCACCAAACAGATTTTAAAGATCTGTCAAACTTGACTGCAATTCTTGAAAGAATAAAGCCCCAATTCATTTATCATTTGGCGGGGTTTTCACAAACCGGGAAATCATTTGAAAATGAATCAGCATCCTGGGAAGGTAATTTCCGCGCGACACAAAACCTTATCCAGGCCGTTTTAAAAACCGAATTGAGACCACGAATCTTATTCACTGGTTCGGGTTTAATTTATGGGCAAGCCCATTGGCAGGATGAATTTAAAACAGAGCTAAGCGAGTTAAGGCCGGAAAGCCCCTATGCTTGCAGTAAAGCCGCTGCTGATTTGTACTGTTACCAATGTTACAAGACCCATGGTTTGGAAATTATCAGGGCCAGGCCTTTTAATCATATCGGCCCCGGGCAAAGCTCGGATTTTGCGGTGCCAAATTTTTGCAGGCAAATTGCGCTCATTGAAAATCAAAAACTTCCCCCATTGCTGGAAACCGGGAACCTGGATTCCGCAAGGGATTTTACCGATGTCCGGGACATGGTTCGGGGCTATAGCCTTTTGATGCGGTATGGCAGCGCCGGGGAAACCTACAACCTGGCTAGTGGAAAAAACCAGATAATCCGTAAAGTTCTGGAAAACTTGGTTTCTCTTTCCAAAAACCAAAACATCAAAATAAATGAGATACAAGACAAGAACCGCCCTACTGAAAAATTTCCCATTCAGGTGGATATCCAGAAGTTTCAAAAATGCACAAACTGGAACACGGAAATTCCCTTGCAAAAAACATTGGCTGATACGCTGGAATATTGGCGCCTGAAGACAATCTGATGGAATGGATGGAGCCTCATGAAAATAGCAGTAGTTGGTACAGGATATGTTGGTTTGGTTACAGGAACTTGCTTCGCAGACAGCGGAAATGAAGTAATTTGCATCGACAAAGATGCGACAAAAATCCAAATGCTTCAATCTGGAAAGATTCCCATTTATGAACCTGGATTGCAGGAAATGGTAGTCAGGAATTCCAGGGATGGAAGATTGATTTTCACAACCGATCTTGAAAAAGGTATCAGGGAATGCCAGTTAGCGTTCATCGCGGTGGGAACTCCAGAAAGCGAAACCGGTGCCGCGGATCTTAGAACCGTATTTTTGGTTGCGGAATTAATCGCAAAAGCAGCCAATGGCCCTAAAACTATTGTTATAAAATCCACGGTTCCTGTTGGAACCAACAAAAAAGTTGACGACATAGTAAGGAAAAATACTAATCATCCGATTGAAGTATGCTCGAACCCGGAATTCCTCAAAGAAGGCGCGGCGATTGAGGATTGCACCAAACCTGACCGTGTTGTAATTGGTATTCGCAAACCTGAAACTGCTGAAATTTTTCGTGAACTTTACGGGCCTTTTTTACGTACAGAAAGACCTTTACTTGTCATGTCTCCCGAAAGCGCGGAAATGACGAAGTATGCTGCAAACGCAATGCTTGCAACCAAAATCAGTTTCATCAATGAGATGGCCAATCTGTGTGAAAAAATGGGCGGAGATATTAATGATGTCCGTCGTGGAATCGGGCACGACATAAGAATAGGATTCCAGTTTTTATTTCCTGGCGCCGGGTACGGAGGTAGCTGTTTCCCGAAGGACATCCGCGCTTTGATCCATATGGCCAGGGATATTAACTTGCCTGCCACCATGCTACATGCGGTGGACGAGGTTAATGAAAACCAGAAGTCACAATTATTCAAAAAAATCCACCATCATTTCGAAGGAAATCTCAAGGGAAAAAGGATTGCCATCTGGGGCCTTGCTTTTAAGCCTCGAACGGATGATATTCGCGAAGCCCCATCTTTAGTTCTTATTGACGCTCTTCTAAAATCTGGCGCCACCATTCATGTCCATGACCCCGAAGCCATCGAGAATGTCAGAATTATTTATGGAGAAAAAATTGATTATGCAAAAAAACCTTACGAAGCACTGCAGTCAGCGGATGCCTTGGCAATAGTCACAGAATGGCAGGAATTTCGGAACCCAAATTTCGCCCACATGGCAACTCTTTTAAAGAACCGCGTTATATTCGACGGAAGAAACTTATACGAACCAAAGCTATTGGCATCGATGGGTTACACTTACTATTCGGTAGGAAGAAAAACCGCATTGCCCGGTGAATAAAAGGCATACTTTTTTAGGTTCACTAACATGATATTATCATGAGTGATGCCTCTTCAAAAAACCTGTACACCCCCTGGGAACTTGATGCCGAAGCTATCGTTGTCAAAATTCGGTGGTTTGGGGTATTAGTTGGTTATTTTTTGGTTAATTTCGACAATCATGCGGGGGACCGCAGATTATTGTTAAATACCATCCTTGGCCTTGGCGTATTCTACACCTTGCTTGACACTATTTTCACTTGGAAGAGAAAGCTCTTTCTGGCGGATTATCCATTATTCATAGCAGGCATGGAATCCCTTTTTATTGGCATTCTGTGCTATTTTGAGGACGGCCTGTCCAGCAGTTTCAGGTACTACTATTTACTATCCATCATTTGCTGCGCCCTAAGGTATTCATGGCATATTACAGCTATTTGCTACACCTTACATTGTATTAGTTACACAATCCTTTTTTTTATGGTGGCAAATAAAAATACCGTTCTGTTTTTCTTAACCATGGTTATCATTGGGTGGATCGCCTGGGCTTCCACCGCTCTTACATCCCTACTTAGAAGAAGCAGCAAATCTCTGGAAATACTGAACAAGGAATTGACTGAAAACCAGGCTCAACTTGAAAGTAGAATCACTGAACGTTCCCGTCAACTGGAAGAAGCACAGGCGCAGGTATTACAGCAGGAAAAAATGGCGGCGTTCGGCTTGCTTGCCGCTGGCATTGCACATGAAGTGGGAAATCCTCTTACATCCATTTCATCCATGGTTCAAATACTTCAGCGCAAGCCAATGGATGACTATACCCGGGAAAAGTTGGAACTCATGAACGGCCAACTTACAAGAATCAGCAATACCCTAAGGGAAGTTACGGAATTTTCCCGCCCAGCCAACCTGGAAAGAAAGCTGATTCAGTCGAAACCCATTCTTCTTGAGGCCATGAACATAGCCAAATATTACAAGCGAACCAGGGGAAAAGTATCCTTCCACGAATCAGCGGAGGATTTTCCACCCGTATTTGGAATTCATGATCAACTTGTTCAGGTTGTTCTTAATCTTTTATTAAACGCCATGGATGCATCTGGTATGGGTGGTAATGTGGAACTTGAACTGACCAAAAACATGGATGAACTTATTTTTCAAGTGCTGGATAACGGCCCGGGTGTCAAACCGGAAGATGAAACCAAGCTATTCTCACCATTTTTTACAACTAAAAAACATGGAACTGGACTTGGACTTTTCATTTCTAGAAAAATTGTCGAGGAACATGGTGGCAAGCTCGAATATTCCTCAAGACCAGAGGGTGGAGCATGCTTCAGGGTAAGATTAAAGCCATCGCTCGGGGAATAATCCAATGAGTGAAACCAAAAAGCAAACTGCGGATAGCACTAAAATTCTCATCATAGACGATGAACCTCTTATTCGGGAAACCTTAAGGGAATTCCTGACGCAGGAAGGCTTTCAAACCGAATGCGCCTCCAACGCAGAGGAAGGCTTGGTTCTGGTAAAAAAATCGCGATTTGACCTGGCATTATGTGATTTACAACTTCCCGGCATGGACGGAATTCAATTTCTGCAGGAATTGTTAAGAATCAGTCCCGAGGTACTGGTACTGATGATCACGGCGTATGGTTCCGTGGAAAATGCGGTGGAGGCATTTAAAAAAGGCGCACAGGATTATTTGATCAAGCCGATCATCCTTGAGGAATTGTCCGGGAAAATTCAACGTTTGCTTGAACAACGAAGACTTGCCTTGGAAAACCAATGGTTAAGGAGGGAGCTGAACCGGTTTACGCCGGAAACAAAAATTATCGGCAATAGTTTGGCCATGAAGGCCGCACTAGAATTAGCCAAAAGGGTTTCCCCCACCCGTTCCACAGTCCTTCTAACGGGTGAAAGTGGCACTGGAAAAGAATTATTAGCCCGGGCAATTCATGAAGGTGACACCAGTAACCATGGTGGCAAAGATTCTACCGGAAGGTTTATCGCCGTAAACTGTGCCGCTATACCGAATGATTTACTGGAAAATCAGCTTTTTGGTCATCGGAAGGGAGCTTTCACAGGAGCAGACCGTGATCAAGCCGGGGTTTTTGTGCATGCTGGCAGGGGAACGGTATTTCTTGATGAGATTTCCGAATTACCTCTCGCCACCCAGGCAAAACTTCTTCGGGCCATCGAATTAAAGGAAATATTACCAGTGGGGGCCAATGAACCCATTACGGTAGAGGCAAGAATTCTTGCGGCCACCAACAAAGATCTGATCAAAGAAGTTGCAGCACAACGATTTCGTGAAGATCTTTATTACAGATTGAATGTGGTTACCATCACCATGCCACCTTTGCGGGATCGCCGTGAAGATATTCCCGAACTTGTTGAATTTCTGTTGCAAAAGCATTCCAAGACCCTTGGCAAGCGATTTAACGGAGTGAACCACGATGCCATGCAAATACTAATGTCATGCGCCTGGAAGGGAAATGTGCGGGAACTGGAAAATGCCTTGCAAAGGGCAGTGATTCTTGCGGACGGACCATTGGTTACCCCGATGGACCTCCCGCCGGGATTATCCCCCTTGGAAGGTGACCCATACGCTATCGATGCCCTCGAAGAGGCAGTAAAAAGGTTTGAGAAAAAACACATAGAAAAAATACTTGGTAGATTTCAGGACAAAAAGGAAGCCGCTAAAAAGCTGGAAATAGCCCTTAGCTCGCTCTATCGAAGGATGGCGGAATTGGGGATCCAACCCTGATTCACTTTTTACGGCCTTCGTATTCCCTTGAAATCCAGTAAAGGATGGATTTCATTTCAAAAGGTTTTATACCTGGATAAAGGGAAACTATTCGCGCCGCATATCCGGAAAGGTAGGCGGTGGCCCAGGAAGTTGCGGGATCCGTTCCCATCGGGGCCAAAGGTGCGACTCCATGCCCAATAAATTCCAGACCTTCCGCTGGTTCATATCTATATTTCAAAAGTTCAGGGATATTTTTTTTGTTCACAGAAAACAACGAGGATTCATATTTTGCCGGATAACTGGTTTGAAAAGGGTGGTCATTATTTCCAGCGGCGAAAACCAGAACATCCTTCTCATAAGCTTCCTCAAGAACATGTAACAACTGAAGCTTGCGACTTGGATGAGGTATCCTGTCCTCGGGTAATCCCAATGAAAGATTGATGATCTTGCAATTGCCTTCATGGATTGCATAACGCATGGCATGAATTAATTGTTCTGCGGTGGAATGAAAAGCATTTCCAAAAATATCAGCACTTAGGATTTTCACCTGCGGCGCAATCCTAAGCAAGGTGTCCGCCACAATGGTTCCATGGCTAGAAAATGGGGGGTTATTAGAAGGATTCTTGAGGATGCCCCCGGGCAAAAATTGCATCTGCAGGATATTAGCGCCAGCTTTGCGCTTAACAGAAAGCTGTGATTCATTAATACCAACATCCAAAATGGCAACTTTTACACCCTGCCCACTCGCATTGGGTGATTCCAGCCATCTATCAAGAAAACCCGTGTCCAGAAAGTGCTTCCAGAATTGCCCCGGGTCGATATTCTCAAAACCCTGGGTCACGAAATTTCCCTCATGCTATCTTCCAAAAGCCCGCCAACACTTTGGATGATTGCAGTACAGCTTTTCAGGGCGCTTACCCCGGATTTTTCAGTTAAATTTTGGACAGCCTGAATTAAATCCAACTGATCCCTGGTTAAGCCCAATTTTTCCACAACTTGATTTATTGCAGAATCGACAATTCCCGGGGCTTTTCCAGTAGCGATTAACTCATTAAATTCCCTGGTTTTTTCAAGAAACTGCAATAACACATTTCTTGAATGTGATACCAAGTCGGAATCGAACACCAATTTTGAAATAATTCCCCCCAGCATTTCCAACTTCTTACGCAATTCTGTTTCGTCACCCATGGGATCCAGGACTTCCAATACTCCCAAAGGTTTCTCCGCTTGAGTTAGAATCACAAACCATGCCAGTGATGATGTTTCCTCCAGCGAATTTTTTTTCATGCCCAGGGCAGGTAAGGTTTTTAAAAGATCCAGCTTCAGAACATTGCCCGAACCAGCCAACGCCAATGATGCATAAGCGGTAGAAATTGGAATGCTTTTTCCATGTTCTGAACATATTGGGAAGCTTGAAAATACAAATGATCCAGTTGTTTCCGAGAAAGAGTGAAAAATTACCGCGGTGGCACTTAGAATCCCGGCAATTCTTTCCATCAAATCTTCCATGCCATTGGCTGCAAAGCTACCACCGGACATTGCATTTTTTGTGTCTATGAAAGCAATGATATCCCTGATCCTTTGCTGAAATCTCTCCAGCAACGCCAGCATCTTTTTTTGATTTTTTTGGGGCCGTAGTTTTCCAAGTTGTCTGGAAACCGATTCCAAAAACTTTTCACGGGTTAAATCTCTGGTTTTATCAAGGTAATCTCTTACGCCAATTTTCATGGCATGCAGGGGGGTCGCTTGATTTGCATACCCAGTCACCAAAATAGCAACCACATCTGGTTGGAAAAGAAAAATATCCTCAAGAAGATCCAAGCCATTCAATCCAGCACCAAGATTCCAATCCAGAATTGCAAGATCGATGGAATTGTTTGAAGCAATTTGCAATGCTGTATTGGCATCAGCGGCAGTAATCACCCGAACGCCAAGATTTCCCCCATCCAGCCATTCCACAAAAGTCTTTAATACTGCCGATTCATCTTCAACAACCAAAACAACATCAGGGGTTTCAAGGTTCATTTCGGACATGTTGGCCATCCCATTTAATGTGATTAAGGTTATCTTACCGAAGGCATCAAGGAAGTTTAAATAAACTTATTTCATCCATTAAAAAAGAAATTGTTTTGCTTGACACGGCTGATCATTCCCGCAAGATTAGTAACTTATCCCAAGGAAGGGTTGAACCGGTCATGGCTGACCCATTTAATTCATTTCGGCAAGTAGCATGCATTCCAATCAAGAATGACCTGGTATGTGTTGTAAGTTCGCGAAATAAAAAACGCTGGGTTTTCCCGAAAGGTTCTATTTCCAAAGGTCAAAGTCCCGCTGAAGCTGCCATGAGGGAAGTTTGGGAAGAGGCTGGAATTACAGGAATTCTTGATCCCAAACCGTTTGGAAATTATTCCTATGTTAAGAATAGCGGTTCTTATCTGGTGACTTTGTTTACTATGTCAGTAACCCGTGAATCTGAGTTCTTTCCTGAACAGTTTCTGCGCACAAAGCGTTGGGTTTCGATTGAAGAGGCCCGTGAAATGGTTAGGGAACATGAATT
>JBEGQX010000146.1:0-3036 GCA_041180805.1 Planctomycetota bacterium | reverse complement strand
TCCTACATGTAACACAAACTCGCTGTTGGTAAATCACCGAATTCAAAGAAGCCCCGCTTCCCTTATTGGGTTGCGGGGCTTATATTTTATTTACTATGCTAGACACACAATTTCTTTCCATCCTTCGTTGTCCTTTTAATCCTTCTGCGGATATTTCCCAGGATGATACTGCCTTGACTTGTACCGGTTGTAAAACAAAGTTTCCCGTTCACAATGGTATTCCTTGTTTTTTACCCGATGAAGCTGTACTTCCTGAAGGTGTTTTGTCAGTAAGGGATTTGCCCTGCCGAAAACAAAACAAGCAAGAGTAAGTATCTTTTATGATGAGACGGTTAAATAAGTATTATTTTAAATAGTGCATCTGGATAGAAGTTTAATTGTTAGAAGAAACCCAAGGATTAGTTTATTATCAAGTCTAAGCAATCCTTCCCATGTAAATTCATTATTCCATGAATGAACAAACGCATAATGAGAATGAAAGTAATCCCAGGTCCTCCACCTGGTCAGAGGCTGCTACCGTAATTTGGCAAAAAAACAATTCTTCAAAGAACGACGTTCCCGATAAAAAAGGATCCATTTTTAGTTTTGATTTTCAAAGCCCCGATGAAATACCCGGCACTTTAATTCAGAATAGATTTGAATTGAAGAATCTTATCGGAAAGGGAAGCTTTGGAAAAGTTTTCCTTGCCGAGGATGAAACCCTTGGAAGGCTTGTGGCTCTCAAAGTCTCAAAATATCATCTTGATGATTTTAAGTTTTCTGAAACTTTTCTGGATGAAGCAAAAAAACTTGCCAAGTTGGATCATCCGAATATTGTCCCTGTCTATGATGTTCACAATACCCCCGAGGGGAAATTTTTTATTGTTTCCAAATATTTGGAAGGTGGCACACTTTCCAAGGCAATGGAGAAAAAGACCGGTGATGTGGAGTGGGCTTGCGATACGGTTGCAAAAATAGCAGATGGTCTCCACCACGCACATGTTCGGGGGTTAATTCATCGGGATATAAAGCCCGGTAATATTCTCATGGATAACCAGGGAAATCCATGCATAGTGGACTTTGGGCTAGCCCTTGCGGATGAATCGATTGGTAATCAGGAGGGATTGCTTGGCACGCCAATGTATATGAGCCCTGAGCAAGCCTTGGAAGAAGGCCACCGTGTGGATTCCCGCTCGGATATATACAGCTTGGGTTTGATTCTTTATGAATTATTGACTGGAAAAAAACCTTTTTATGCACAAAGCACCAGCGAAATTCTAGAGTTGGTCAAAAAAGCAGAAATTACCCCACCATGTGATTTAAAGTCGAATTTACATGAAGAGTTGGAAAGAATTTGTTTAAAAGCACTCAGCCCAAAAGTGAATGACCGGTATTCCACAGCCATTGATTTTGCTGAAGATTTGCGAAGTTGGAAAACCAAGTCTGTTGAATTTCGAGAACAAATTGCAGGTTCGAATGGGAATTCAGAGAATTCTCTAAAAAAAGCAAAGCCTACTCAAATCGTTTATAAAGGTTTGCGTTCGTTTGAGGATTCTGATTCTGATTTTTTCATGGATTTACTTCCCGGACCAAGAGACCGGGATGGTTTGCCGCACATTTTGGGATTTTGGAAAAAAGAAATCGAAGCCAGGGAGAACACTTTTCGAGTGGGGGTAATTTATGGGCCTTCCGGTTGTGGAAAGTCTTCGCTCGTAAAAGCAGGTTTGATTCCCAGGCTTTCCAAAGATGTTTTGCCAATATATTTGGAGGCTTCTCCATCAAACACCGAAGAAAATATTCTTAAATTGTTGAAAAGCAAAGTTTCTGACCTGCCTCAAAGTTTGAAACTGAAAGACGTAATTCGCCAAATAAGAAAAAAAAGACCATTGGGGCAAAATAAGAAGTTGTTGCTTATTGTTGATCAGTTTGAGCAATGGCTTTACTCGAGAGATCTTTTAAAAGATTCGAATTTAATTCAGGCGCTCCGACAGATTGATGGGCTTGCAATACAGGTGATTCTTCTCGTTCGTGATGATTTTATGTTTCCGGTAAATCGTTTGATGGGACTTTTGGAATTAGAAATTCAGGAAAACCGAAACTTTACTATGATGGATTTGTTTCCTGTTTCTCATGCTTGCAAGGTATTAAAGCTATTTGGTCAGGCATTAAACTGTTTGCCTGAGGGGGAAATTTCAAAAAAACACGAAAAGTTTATTCAGGAAAGTATGGAGTCTATTTCGGTGGAAGGAAAGGTCGTGCCGGCCCGATTGGCTATTTTTGCCGATATGATTAAGTCAAAATCCTGGGAAATGAAATCAATCAGGGCTGTTGGGGGTGTTGAGGGGTTAGGTGTTCAATTTCTTGAAGAAGTATTCGTAGGGCGGTCAGCACCAAACCTTTGTAAGGCGTATGAGTTTGAAGCCCGGAAGGTTTTGCAGGCATTGCTTCCAAAACAGGATGCATCCATTAAGGGTGGTTGCCTTTCCATCCAAGAAATGGCAAAAGTCTCCGGGCATGATTTGGTTTCCAGAGAGTTTCAGCAGCTTATTCAAATTTTGGACAAGGAATTGAGGCTTATTAGTCCTGTCGGTTTCAAGGAATCAGAGGAAGTAAATAAGCTGAATTACCAGTTATCCCATGATTATCTGGTGCCTTCGGTCAAGGAATGGCTTTTAAGAAAACAGAAGGAATCACCCCGTGGCAGGGCGGAACTTCTTCTTGAGGAAAGGGCCAAATCTTTTTCTCAAACTCATGAGAACCGTCAACTACCAAATCTAAGGCAATTCCTAAGCATTTTATGGCACACAAAAGCAAACATCTGGAATGATTCCCAAAGAAAAATGATGAGAAAATGCGGCAGATATTATCTTAAAAGACTAACGCTTTTGATGTTTGTTGTTGTGTTGGTAACCTTGTTTTTTACGCGTATTGAGGGGGATATTCAATCAAGGGCCTTAGTCGAAAGACTTTTGGATTCAAACCTTGATGAGGTTCCGGATATTGTTTCCGAAATGAAGAAATATTCATCAAGGATTGTTCCCCTTTTAAATGCTGAAA
>JBEGQX010000145.1:0-6740 GCA_041180805.1 Planctomycetota bacterium | reverse complement strand
TAAAAAAAATCATTCAAAATAATCACTGATAGATTCTTAGTGATTTCCACCTGTTTCCGCTTCCGTTTGAAGCAGTAGGTATTTCTGAAGTCCAAGCGCTTCTATCAGGCTAATTTGAGTTTCGACCCAATCCACATGCTCTTCGGAATCCGCAAGGATGGGTTCGATTATTTCCCTGGTGCCGTGATCCTTTAACTGACAGCAAAGGTCAATCAAGTTGTTGTAAGCGTGAACACCGCGGGTTTCCAAGTTCAGGTCGTTTTTGAATTGTTCCGGCACATCTGAACCAACCCTTATCACATCATAACGAGCGATTTCTGGGATTCCCTCGAGGAATAAAATCCTGTCGATCAGTTTTTCAGCATGTTTCATTTCGCCGATCGACTCTGTGTAATGCTTGGCGGCAAGCTTGGTGTAGCCCCAATTCTTACACATTTTAGATTGGCAAAAGTACTGATTGATGGCGGTAAGCTCTATCGTAAGGGCCTGATTTAAGCCTTCGATGATTCTTTCATGCCCTTTCATTTCAAATCTCCCTAGACAAGTGTATTAACATCATAAAGGAAAAAGTCTGGGTAAACAAATGAATCTAATTGCTTGTAAATAAAAATTAAAGAACCTTTAACAAATAGTAGGATTTCAAAACTGAAAAATTTCAAAATTAATTGTTTACAAGTAACAAATTAAGGATTAAAAGAATTACTTAAACATTCTGATGTAGAATGTTTAATATCAATTAAATTGGAGATCGCTCATGAAAATTTTCAGCATGCAAGTTTTGGCGTTGGGTGTTTTTGTTGCCGCTCTTTGCTGTGTTTCGCCAGCTCAAGATAAAGCCAAAGGCCAGTTGCCAGCCAACTTCAAAAAACTTGGATTGCGTGATGACCAAGTTTCCAAAATCTATACCATTCAATCTACTTATAGAACCAAAGTTTCTGAATTAACCAAACAGATTAATGATCTTAAAGCCAAGGAAAAGGCTGAAGTGGATGCGATTCTTACAGCAGAGCAGAAAACCCGCCTGAAAGAGATTCTGACTGGTGAATCCAAGGAGCCCAAGAAGGATTCCAAGTAAATCAGGTACATTTAAAATAAGTTGCAGGGCTCGGCAGAATTCAATGCCGGGCCCTGTTTTTTTATTAAAATAAGAATGAATTCGTTCTTGAAGCGCTAAACGGAATGGGACAAATATCATGGAAGCACCATACAAGACAGTTATAGGGTTGGAAGTGCATGTTCAGCTTTTAACAAAAACCAAGCTTTTTTGCGGGTGCAGTACAAAATTCGGCTTGGACCCGAATTCTTCCACCTGTCCTGTATGTACCGGTATGCCAGGCGTACTTCCAGTCATGAATCGAAGGGCCTTTGAGCTTTCCTTAAAGGCAGCGCTGGCATTGAATTGTGAAATCGCATCTTTCACAAAATGGGACCGCAAAAATTATTATTACCCGGACCTGCCTAAGAATTACCAAATCAGCCAGTATGACTTGCCTTTTTCCAAGGATGGTTTTCTAGAAATCGAGACCCCTGCGGGTACGAAAACCATTCGCATCATCCGTGCCCACCTGGAGGAAGATGCCGGCAAATCCATCCATGATGAATCAGGCCACGGAAGTGATACCAAGGTGGATTTAAACAGGACTGGCACGCCTTTGCTTGAAATTGTAAGCCATCCGGACATTACATCCGGAGAGGAGGCCAAAGCTTACTTGGAAGAATTGCGATTGTTGCTTAAAGAATTGGAAATTTCCGACTGTGAAATGCAGGAAGGCAGCCTGCGCTGTGACGCGAATGTGAATATCCATATTCCCCAACCTGATGGATCTTACGTGGCCACACCCATCATTGAGGTGAAAAATCTTAACAGTTTCAGGGCGGTTGAAAAGGCGATGAAATATGAGGCCCAACGCCAATATGAACAGTTCAAAAAGGATGGCAAAAAATTCGGGGAAATCCCCAAGGCCACAGCGGGTTGGGATGAAAGTCGCGGGGTTACTGTGGTTCAAAGGCGTAAGGAAGAAGCTTCCGACTACCGGTATTTTCCCGAACCCGATTTGGTTCCGGTGAAAGTATCCACTTCGGAGTTGGAAACCGCAAAAAACAGTCTTGGTGAACTGCCTTCGGTTTCCAGGGAAAGATTGGTTGGACAATATGGTCTTAGTAAATACGACGCATCAGTTCTTGTTAGTCAGGGAAAAAAATTTCTCGGATACTTTGAAGAAACGGCTTCCAAGTGTAATGATCCCAAGGCGTCTTGCAACTGGGTTACAAATCAAGTTTTAAGCACGCTTAATGAACAAAAGAGGGAAATTCAGGACTTTGAAATTAAACCTGAAAGACTGGCTGGACTCATCAGGGAAGTTCAATCCATTGGTTTGAACATGCAGCGTGCCCGCGAAGTCTATGCGGACATGCTTTCTACCGGTTCCGAGGCAAAAGCTTCCATTGAAAAACTGGGATTCAAGGTGGTGGCAGACCTTGGACAAATTACTGAAATTGTCAAACGAGCAATTGCCTCCAACCCAAAGGCTGTGGCAGATTTCAAGAAGGGCAAAGTAAAGGCGGCAGATGCGATTAAAGGCGCTGTCATGCGCGAAACCAAAGGCATGGCAAAAACAGAGACTGTACAGGAAATTGTGATGAAGGAACTGACGGAAGCCAAAGAACCTGAATAGTTTTCAATTCAGTTACCAACAGACTTGATTTCTTCTTGGTTTTTGCCGATGGATTTAAGGGCCAATGTGGAAATTTTGCCCAGATAATAAACCAAAATCAACATAGATATCAGGCCAATCCCCATGATTAAACCATACCAAACCTGAAGGTTCTGGTTGTGGCTTTGTGCAATGGTTGAGGGGTTAATTTGAATACTGGCCATATCCGATATGTTTTCCAGCGAAGTTCCGATGATCACATATAAAATCGAACCCGGCAGCATACCCAGCATGGAGCCAACAACAAAAACACCAAGTTTTATCTTCGATGCGCTAAAGCCATAATTTAACAATCCGTAGGGCATGAAAATGGCAAGCCGGGTAAGGATCACAATCTTCAACCCTCTTTTTTCCACCAAGGCATCAAAAGTTTTCAAAAAACCAAATTTCTCCTCCTGTCTTTCAACAAAACCCCTGAAAAGAAACCTTCCCACCAAAAACATCAGTGCGGCGCCCAGCGTGCTTCCAATATTCGATATTAGAATTCCGGGAAAAAATCCGAACAGATAGCCGGCCGATATGGTGATCAAAGATGCCGGGAGAGAAAATATCCCCAGCAAGAAATAAAGCGTTCCGTAAAGGAACATGCCCTTCCAACCCAAGTCCCTAATAAAAGTGGCTGCCTGTGCCGGAAACTCTTTGTAATCCCCATTCAAAAAAAAGAATAACCCCAAGCAAACAATGACCATCAAAACAAGGACTTTGATAATCCTTGTAGCATTACCTTTTTTGGGGATGGTTTGCATTGACATTCTATTTCAACCGGGAATTATGACAGCACACGGTTGCCATCATGCAGAAGTGGAAAAAATTGGCCTTCCATTTTGGAACCACTGGTGATTACCGGAACTCCTTTAAGCAATGGTTCGTTGCTTGTGGAAATGGTTCCATCCAGAAACACATTCAGAACAACGGCTCTCCTGGGATTCGGGGATTTATTTTCGAAAGAACCATGGATAGTCAGGGGATGGTGAAAGCTGGCGTAACCTTTTTTAAGGGGTACACTGACAGGCTTGAATTCCTTAAATTGGTTTTCGGTAAGGACATTACGAATGGATTCCATATCACCTGCCAATCCGGTTATGGGTAAAAGGTCCCAATGATTGCTTTTGGGGATATAGTGTAAGCATCCATTGTTTTCATCCGCATCATCAAGGGCTATCCAGCAGGTCAGATGCCCCATGGGTTGTGTCCTCGTCCAGTAGGAGTAATCCTGATGCCAGGCAACCACGCCCCCATGTTTTGCCGGTTTGCAGAAAAGTTGGTCATGCCAAAAACGCACTGGTCCGCCAAGTAATTGAAAGGCTGGAATGACAAAAGCAGGAGACCAGAGAATATCGTGAAACCCTTTTTGGATTCTCCAAGCTCCCAGCGCGTGGAAAAGAACCTTGAACGGGTCCTTGGATTCATTGGAGTGAAACTCGTAAAAGAGTTCATGTCCTTCGCCGGCAGGGTCTGAAAGTTTTTGCAACTGTTCCAAAAGCACTTGTATTTGAGAATCATTCAGAATCTTGATTTCTGGCAAATAGCCGTTTTGGTGAAAAAACTGGATTTGATCTTGAGAAATCTCAAATAACCGGGTTGGAGCATTCAATTGATCGCTAAATAAATCAGTAATCATTTTGTGATGGTTTGACAAATCCGAATACATTGTTTTGACCCCCTAAATTCATATTGTCGGTTTAAATTAATCCAATCATTCGTTTTGTGAAACCCAAATATACGCTGATATTTTTCTAATTTCACCAAACGAACCTAATATCCAATGGTTTGGGGTAGGTTTGTCCTAGCTAAATAATTTGGAGGAAACCATGAGAAATGCCATGGCAATCATTGGGATGGGTTTATTATGTAGTTTTGTCTTTGGTGGTCCGGGATATTATGGGGGGGGCGATTACACAGAATATTACCGCAACGGTTGGACATATTCTTTTGGGTACCCTGGTCCTTACCCGGGTAAAGTTGCCAAAAACGAATATGAGGCTGGTCGGGGGTTGTTTCGAGGGAATAGAAAAGCCCCTAAGCATTCCATTGCCGTACCTTCCAAAGAATTGCCTTCCCAAGTTTTGCCTCCTGCTCCTGAAGATCCAACCGCAGCCATGCTGGTAATAACTGTTCCGGAAAAAGCGGAGCTTTGGGTCGATTCCAAAAAGTCAGATCAGAAAGGCGGGAATCGTTTTATCTACACGCCACCACTGAAGCCGGGCAGGGCATACGGTTACAAGCTAAAAGCAGTGTGGGAAGAAAATGGGGAAGAAATTATCCGGGAAAGAGACGTGATTTTCCTTATTGGTGAAACCGTGAATGTTCAATTCACTAAATAGGACCGGTTTGTAATATTTTCTTTGCATTTATTAATTGCTTATTTAATGTGAGTGGAAGCCTTCAGGAGCCATAACACCATGGTTATCAACAGAAATGAAGTTTGTGAATTTTTTAAAGGGTTGCAGGATCGCATTGTTTCTGCCTTGGAGGCGGAAGATGGTAAAAAATTCAGGGAGGATTCATGGGACAGGCCTGAAGGTGGTGGGGGCAGATCCAGAATTATTCTTGATGGAAATATCTTTGAAAAAGCTGGTGTGAATTTTTCGGATGTGCACGGTCAATTTTCTGAGGAGTTCGCCGGCCAGATTCCCGGTGAAGGCAGGGATTTTACCGCTTGTGGTATTTCCCTCGTGCTTCATCCGATAAACCCGATGGTGCCCACCGTTCATGCTAATTTTCGGTATTTAACCAAGGGCAATAAGCAATGGTTTGGCGGGGGTGCAGACCTGACCCCATATTATCCATTTCGTGAAGATGTGATTGCCTTCCACAAAACATGGAAAAATGTCTGCACCAAGCATGCGGATGTGGTTGATTATAAAAAACTCAAGAATTGGTGCGATGAGTATTTTTATCTGCCTCATCGAAAAGAACCACGCGGTGTTGGAGGAATCTTTTTCGATTACTTAAGCGGTGATATGACTAAAACTTGGGATTTTGTGAAAGCCTGCTCCAATCAATTTATCAATTCTTATCTGCCAATAGTTTCTCGAAGGAAAAACTTACCATTCAATCAGTCCCAGAAAGAGTTTCAGGAATTTCGAAGGGGACGATATGTTGAATTTAATCTTATTTATGACAGGGGCACTATTTTCGGGCTCAAAACTGGTGGAAGAATAGAATCGATTCTTATGTCATTACCACAAAAGGTGCGCTGGTTATATGACTATTCCCCAGCAGTGGGAACCAGGGAACACGAATTGTATGAAACGTATTTAAAACCCAAAAACTGGGCAGATGAATAGAACAGGCCCAGTAAAATGGGCCTGCTTTGAAATTGCACTTTTCGAAAGTAAACTTTGTTTACTAAATTTGTTACTTGCGGTGACGGATCTTGGCGCGCATTCTGCGCTTCTTGCGACCAACTTTTCTTCTTCCACTTCCACGTCTTCGGCTGCCCATAAGACCCTCTTCAAAAGAAACCACTGAATGTCTTGAGAAAGTATTCTAATGAATTGCTAAAATAAGGCAAGTGATGAGTTCTTTGGAATCGGAAGGCTAAAAATTTGAAATGATGATGCTTGGTTTTATAGATTTTGAACCTTTAACTTACATAGGGCTTTTATTAGTCCCGTTGTTTGTCTTTTTGAATGGTTTTTTTGTTGCAGCTGAATTTGCTTTGGTTTCCATTAGGAAAACCCGTGTTGAGGAAATGGTGAATACCAAGGTGGCAGGGGCCATTACTGTCGAGAAAACCATTCGGAATCTTGACCAAACGATTGCCGCAACCCAATTGGGTATAACGCTTTCCAGTATAGCCCTTGGGTTCTTGGGTGAACCGGCTTTGGCTGCGATTTTCCAAGCGGCGTTTGAGTATTTTGGTTGGGATATTCCTTTTCTTTCCGTGCATGGTGTTGCAACAGTGGTGGCATTTTCGGGGGTTACTTTCCTGCATGTGGTTTTTGGAGAGCTGATTCCCAAAACCCTTGCTTTGAGAAGTCCTGAAAAAGCCTCTCTGATCACCGCGGGGCCAATGTTGCT
>JBEGQX010000144.1:0-3413 GCA_041180805.1 Planctomycetota bacterium | reverse complement strand
TTTGTTTATAAACGAATTATTGCTGGTTTGGCTTGTACTAAAAGAAATCAATTTTAAATGATTTGAACGAACCGGTAGATTTTAAAATCAATAATGGCCATGTCGAAGAAATCAAAAAACTTTGTAGGCACTTTGTTAAACGTTTGGAAACGTTAATTATAAGATCTGATGGCAGCCTGAATTCTTTTTAAATAATACTTTGCTCCACAATAATTTTTCCAGATTTAATGCTATATTTTGGTGCATCGTTCTCCATGTGCGGTAGCTAGGTCAGGGGCACTTTTATTGCACAGGTCTGATCGTGGATATGCATCAAACCCCTGTAATACCCTTCGCAGGCCAGATAATTTTCCCAAGTCTTTTTGTGCCTTTGAAAAAATTCGCAAATCCAAGATAATTATGGTTCATACCCGAAAGGGTGCTGAACAGGGTTGTTGTTTTGGTTCATAGGTTCGATTTTCAAGGGTTGGTGTTTTATGGCTGTGTTAATGCAGATCAAAAAAGCATGCAAAAGTTATGGCGAGCAGGTGCTTCTTCACGAGGCGGATGCCACCATCAGCGACCAATACAAGGTAGGCTTTATCGGCAGGAATGGTGCCGGGAAAAGTACCCTTTTGAAAATCCTTCTAGGGGAGGAAGAACTGGATAGCGGCGAGATTGTTCGCCATCCCAATTTGCGGATTGGCTATCTGCGCCAGCATGATCCATTTTTGGAAGGGGAAACCGCGCTGGAGTTTTTGCAGCGTGACAGCGGCCAGCCCGCCTGGAAATGTGGCGAGGTTGCCGGCGAGTTTGAACTTAAGGGAACCTACCTGGATGGCCCCATCAAGAAACTTTCGGGTGGCTGGCAAACCCGTGTCAAGCTTGCCGCGTTGCTATTGCAAGAACCCAACCTGCTACTTTTGGATGAACCCACCAACTTCCTGGATTTGCGAACCCAGATTCTACTTGAGCACTTTCTGCAAAATCACAAGTCTGCCTGTTTGATTGTTTCGCATGATCGGGCCTTTCTGGGCGCCACCTGTGATCACACCCTGGACCTTACCGGCGGCAAACTGACCAGTTTTCCGGGCAAGGTGGAGGCGTATCTTCAGTTTCAGGCTGAAAAACGCGAGCATGATGAACGCGCCAACGATGCCGTGCTGGCAAAGATGAAACATCTTGAGGAATTCATTGCCAAGAACAAGGCCCGTGCCGCCACCGCCACCCTGGCCAGATCCAAGAGCAAGCAGTTGGAAAGGTTGGAACTAACCAAGATTGAAAGCGCCCAACCGGTCGCGAAAATCCGCGCTCCGAAAATACCGGCGCGAAAAGGACCCGCGGTGCGCTGCAAGGACCTTGGCATTGGTTATCCCGAAAGGCAGATCGCATCGCAGGTGGATGTGGAAATTGAACATGGCACCCGTGCCGCCATCGTGGGTGATAACGGCCAGGGTAAAACCACTTTTCTGCGCACGCTGGTGAATTCCCTCAAGCCCATTACGGGCGAGGTGCGCTGGGGTCATGGCTGCAACATTGGGGTGTATGCCCAGCATGTATATACCAGTTTGCCGGAAAAGCAGACCGTTTTGGAATACCTGCACCAGCATGCGGCGCGGGGTAAGAAAGACCAGGAAATTCTGGATATTGCGGGGGCCTTTTTATTCCGCGGAGCCAATGTGGAAAAACCGGTATCGGTGCTTTCCGGTGGAGAGCGAGCGCGCCTTTGCCTGGCGGGATTGATGTTAAGCGAGCACAATATTCTGGTGCTTGATGAACCCGGGAACCACTTGGATGTGGATACGATCGAGTCGCTTGCCGAGGCCCTGCTGGAGTACGAGGGCACTGTTATCTTCACAAGCCACGACAGGCATTTTACCAGCCGGGTTGCAACCTGCATTGTCGAGGTCCGCGATGGCCGGGTGGTGAATTACAGCGGCAAGTACGAGGATTATGTCTATAAGGTAAACAAGGAGATCGAGGCGGGTGAGCGCGAGCTGGCCACCCTGAAAGCAAAGGCCCCCCAGGCGGTTTTGAAACCCGCAGCCGATGCCCAAAAGGCGCCACCGAAGGTCAGCCTTGATCCTGCCAAGGAAATCAAGGTGGTGGAAAAGACCATCTCCCAGCTTGATGGCCAGAAGCGGAGCCTGAGCGCCCGGCTGGAAAAGTGCGATGACATTGCCGAGATGGAAAAGCTGGAAAAGGAAATTGCCGAGGTTACAGCGAAATTAACCGAGGCGGAAGACCGCTGGTCGGAATTGAACGAGCAGCTTGGCGGCTGGTAAAGCCGAAAGTTCAAGCGGAGAGGGGGGGATTTGAACCCCCGATACCCTTGCGGGTATTTCGGTTTTCGAGACCGACGCAATCAGCCGCTCTGCCACCTCGCAGGGGTGGGTTTTCACTTTTGTTTTCCTCGCCCCCTATTTCGAGGGTGATTACCTCGTCAAACTGATCTTTTCCCCAGCAAGCTACGGCACCATATACCCTACCCATTGGAACTCGATATCCCCGACTCCCGCAATCTTGGATCTGAAGGATTAAAACGGAAAGAGCATATCGTCTTTGAACTCTTCAGCGCTAGATTCCAGGGCTGCAATAATAGGTTTGGTGACTAGCAAATCACGGTTGGGAAAGCTGAGGTGTAGCATTGGATTTCAGCCGGCGATCCTTCGCAAACTCGTTTGAATTGTTAACCCTTCCAGATTGACAAGCCCATGCCTCACCGCTAACTTGGGAAAGATTTCTACCACATTTGGGCGGTGGAATATATGCTTGGCGAAATCGGTCGCCAGCCCGGTTTCAACTATTCAGGGTCCCATTCATGAATGCTTACAGCTTCCTTTGGCTTTATTGGGGAATACCGTCTGTCATTCTTGGGGTAATCATTAGGCTGGCTACCGGTGCCTCGAATGGAGTTGCCATGCCAATTGCGGGTACTCTCGTTGTCGTTGGATGGATTGTAATTGCCTATGCTAACTCCAAAGATGAGAAACAAAAGGACAAAGGCCGTAATCAATGAGAACGACAACCTCGCATGTTTGCAAAATGACAAAAATTACTGGTTCGCATTTGAAACGACCAGTTGCAGGATTTGCTCACCAACCGCCACATTTTTCATCAGTTCAGTGACTGAATCTGCTCCCTACGTTGGCAGCGATCACAGCGCTAACTTTGCATCGTGAATGGCCTAGAACTATGTGGCTTTCGCAGCCACTGCATTCTGCCGGATGTTGGAACCACCCAAGGCCAGATGGAAAAGTACCTTGCAGATCATTCTCTTCACGGAGCTCGCGACGAATGACATACTCTTGGTTTGTCGGCGGCTCCGTGGGTTGTACAAGAACTCAGTGGTAAAGCAGTACGCTGACAGCGACTAAGCCACGATTACATATAGCAAGGTGGCAACCGAAAATTCGGCAACCAGAATCAACCGA
>JBEGQX010000143.1:0-5003 GCA_041180805.1 Planctomycetota bacterium | reverse complement strand
ATTTTGGTTGTATGCGTTCATTTCACTAAAGATAACGGTGAACTCAGCAGCTTTACAGTCGACGATTACAGCAAAATAGAAAAAATATAAATCAACGCATCCGCCAGACCGATTCTTTTTTCAAACCCATTTCCAACAACTTAGGCTCAATTTGGCTGTAAAATCTGGGGGCATCTCCAGGATACCCCGCGGTAGGTTCCAGACCAGGCAGCTTTTCCTGCCAAAAAGCGTTGAATTGCCCCATCAGTTTTTCCCGCATCCACTTCGCGAGAATGGATGCAAGGCTTACTAACGGATATTTTGAATCCGCCTTGGGAAGAATATGCACTTTCCATTCGTGCTTTGCCCCCATGGACTTATAAATGCTCTCAGCGGAACTTTCTTTTTGAGCCACCATCACGCCCCGGTCCAGCACGTTTTGTAAAGTTGCTGAATACTGGTTTTTTCCTCCATGCTTGTCGGCAAAAACACGAAAACTATTGTCTTCAGGAACCGTGGAAGCAAGGTGGGATAAAAGGCCTATCAAGCCCACGGAAAGAACCGCCCCTTTGTTATTAGCCCGCGATACAACCTCATTGAATGCTTGCGCAGGCAACACCGCCAGACCATGGTAAAAGTCCTGGAAACCCTGATTGGCAAAGCTCTGCCTTATTTCTTCGGTTCGAAGTGTTGATTTTTCAAGTCCAAGAACTGGTTGCGCAGGCTTGAACCAAATTTCATCCAGCATCTGTGGTGTTCCAACCACCCCATGCTTTCCCAAATATGTCCCGATATTCTCAGGCAGGTCAAAAAAATCCCCAACTGTTTTCTCCAATCCCTCAAAGCCCTCCTTCACAAAAGCTTTTTTGGAATCATCCACCAATGGGCGAGCTGGATCTTTTTTTTCCCGGGCACAACGCGTCAGTTTTTGAAATGCCTCTATCCAGTCGCCCTGACCTGTCCAGCGAACCGCCACCATGGACATTACAAACGGCCCCAAATTCGGACCATAACCGGCTTCATCCAACCCCACCAGCCAAACCGGTTCCATTTGCAACATCCTTAAGGCATTTACTCGAAGTTTACCGCTAAAATTCGTAATATTTCAAAATAAGGAGAAGACCATGCTAGCCGAAAACATCTTCCTGAAAATCATCAATCGCCAGATTCCGGCAAAACTTATTCACGAAGACGATTTATGCATTGCTTTTCATGATATTCACCCACAGGCTCCCACACACATCCTGATCATACCCAAAAAAGAAATTCGCACACACGATGATATTGGCGAAGAGGATGAAAAAACACTGGGTCGAATGCACATAGTTGCTAAAAAGATAGCCAGCCAGTTGGGGCTCAAGGACGGTTACAGGCTGGTTTTAAATTGCAACGAGCATGGCGGCCAAACCGTACCACATCTGCATATGCATCTGCTGGGGGGAAGACATTTATCCTGGCCGCCCGGCTAATGTCCCTGCTGGATAAGGTTTTCAAGTAACTGCAAAGCCTGTGGTGTTTCACCTTTGGTAAGAGTTGCGGCTATTTTTTCATACTCTTCCACAAACCCA
The DNA here is from genome assembly GCA_041180805.1 of Planctomycetota bacterium. Classification (GTDB taxonomy): domain Bacteria; phylum Planctomycetota; class Planctomycetia; order Gemmatales; family Gemmataceae; genus JBEGQX01. Next base: position 3,456 of record JBEGQX010000143.1, on the reverse strand, counting down.
TGGTTCGATTTTGAAACTTCATTGATTTCCAAAATATCCTCCGGCATTAAATATAGTTCCTGCCGGGCTTCTTCCTTCTCTGCGCGATTTTCCAAATAAGTGTGATTTTCCGTTCGCAGCGCGTAAAGCTTTTCACCACTTTTTCCTTCTGCCCGGCATATTGAATAGGGACGCGAACCAGAGTGAATACCCTTGCCCTGAAGAATGGATTTACCATGAAAGCCATCATGGGGCAGGCCCGCTAAATCCAGAATAGTTGGTGCCAAATCCAAATCTTGCCAAAACCCCTGATATCTTTGCCCTGCAATGCCTCTGGAGGGGGCATAAATTACCATCGGCAAATGGACCCACTCGTTGTAAAGCAGATTCGGGTTATCGCAAAAGCCCCCATGTTCTCCGATTGCTAGCCCATGGTCCGAGGTGACCAGAATTGCAAACTCACCTTCCTTGAATTTTTCCTGCGCAGAGGCAACGATTGCGCCGACAAAATCATCCATTTGGGACCATGCCGCTGCCAAACCACTTTGCCTTGCAAGGAAGTTCAAATCATTGCTTTCAAGTCCTTCTTCTTTGGGGTTTAGAATTGGTACGGGCATTTCTGCTCCTTCCTCAACTTCTTCCTTATCCAGCAAATAGTCGTGCAATTCCTCAACAAAAGGTGAAAGGAATTCTTCAGATACTTTCCAAGAGGGTAAAAGAAAATCCGTCTCTATCCAAATGAGGGCATTTTTTTCCGACAGGTATGCCTCATTTTTCTCCATGGCAGAATGCAGCAACAATGGATTCTCACTTGCCCCGGGAATGAAATTTTGAAAGGTGAATGCTTTCTGGAATTCCGTGGGGCATTCATTTTGGTGATCGGACAAAAAGGCAAGATTCCATCCCGCGTTAGAGAGAATCTCGGACAAATCTTTCTCCGGTTTTTTATCCCCAAACCAGGAATCACCAAGCCAGGCCTGCCTTATATCTTTTTCATTCCAGGATGAGGCAAAATAGTAATCCAAAGTCAGACCCCGGGCAGATAGCACGGAAAGATTGGGTAGTTGAATCCAGGAATTTCCGTACGCCGGCAAAAACCGGGTATTTGCACCACGAATAACAACAACTATTAATTTCATTTAAATAAAGCCATTCCTTCTTAGAAAGAACCTGTATTTTCGTATAATTTCAGAAATATTGAATCCTTTGGAATTTTACCAAGGAATCATTCCTTAAAGAATACAAGGTTCAGTCCTGACCATGAATACTTCTGATAAAAGCCCCGAGAAAAATGGCAAAGAGTTTCAAGTGGATCATGCGAGAATACAAGCCGCGGTAAGGGAAATTCTTTTGGCCGTGGGCGAAGATCCCGACAGGGACGGGCTAAGGGAAACACCAGCCAGGGTTGGACGCATGTACGCCGAAATGTTTTCTGGATTGCACAAAGATCCGACACATTTCTTGGAAAAAACCTTCATACAGAAATATGACGAAATGGTTCTGGTTAAAAACATCAAGTTCCAAAGCATGTGTGAACACCACATGCTACCATTCAGTGGCAAGGCGCACATCGCCTATCTTCCAAATGGCAAGATCGTGGGACTCAGCAAACTTGCCAGGGTTGTGGAATGTCTTTCCCGCCGACCCCAGGTGCAGGAAAGGCTAACAGAGGATCTGGCAGACCTTCTGGTAAAGTCCCTGAAAGCACGCGGGGTTGGTGTTGTAATTGAGGCTTCCCATTCATGTATGACCATCCGGGGCGTGAGGAAACCTGACAGCATTTGCACGACCTCGGCCATGAGGGGTGGATTCAGGGACAATAACGCAACCCGTTCAGAATTTCTATCATTGGTTTTTGGTAAGATGGTTTAAACAATTGCTCCTCACGGAGTGAATAGAGAACCATGCCTGTCCCGATTTTGGACAACAACATGAAGGATAGGATAGCGGATGACCTTCGGGGAATCCTGCGAGGGGAGGTTTTGTCAGACCCGATCCCGCTCATGGCCTATTCGACCGATGGCTCAATGTTCCAAATCGAACCGTTTCTGGTTGTCATTCCCGCAAATGAAAAAGACATTTCAGCGCTCGTCAGGTATTCAAGCCAAAACAAGATTCCTCTCATTCCACGGGGAAACGGAACCTCCTCCAATGGTTCCTCACTTGGAAACGGAATCATGGTGGACTTGTCCAGAAACTTCCAAAAGATTGATTTTCTTGAGGATGGCCATGTTCATCTGGGTTGTTCTGTAAATTTGGAAACCTTGATCCCTTTGGCGAATGACCGGGGATTTCGGGTTCCATGCCTTCCGGATCATTCTCAGCATTCCATCGGCGGATGGATATCCAATGATTTTGGAGGCAGGTATTTTCTCTCCGATGGCTACCTGAGAAACTGGCTGGCAGGCTTAAAAGTTGTTCTGGATGACGGGTCGATCGTTTGGTTGGGCAGCCATCCCATTTGCAACAATGCTGACGATGTAAATTCCACCCGCAAGGGAATCATTCATGATGAATTAGCCAACCTGGAGGAATCCCTTCGCCAAAATATTGAAGATTCCTCCAATGGCCTTGCAATGTGCCATGGAACCTATAATATTCGCGAATCGCTGGGGCGTGATCAGCATTGGAAAAGCATCCCGGGGTCCGAGGGCACGCTGGCAATTATTCTGGAAGCCGTCCTTCGTTTACCCAAAACTGATCGCAGTTTATCTCACGGATTGATTTGTTTCCAATCAGCAACTGACGCAATTCTTGCCTCGGGGGAAATTCTAAAATTGAATCCGATGGCTTGCGACATTTACGACCACAGACTCTGCAGCCTGGCAAGGAATTATGACAATCTTTGCATGGAATGGATTCCTCAGGATTGCATGTCCGCGATGATTATAACTTTTTCCAATTCCTCAAACGCCAACCCGGTTTCAGAAGCGAGCTTAAAGTCAGCACTTCTCAATGCTGGAATCCAGCCGTTGAAACTTTACCTTTCCCGCTCCGATGAAAACCAGCCCAGTCCTTGGCGACTTCATGAAATTGCTTTCAAGGCTCTTCGAAGGGTAAAAGGTTCTGGTTCATTCCTACCCTTTCTTGGTGATATAGCCATTCCCGCTCAAAATCTTGCCAACTTTCTTGAAAAGGCACCCACACTCTTCAAGGAACACGATGCCACCACAGCCAGCATTATTCGTCCGGGTTCTGGCTCTGTGCAATTTTTCACATTTGGCGCGATGAAAACCAAGGCGGAAACCACCAGATTATGGGCCCTTGCAAATTCCATCTTTCAAGAAGCCTGCAGGCAATCCGCAAATATTTCAAACCAGGAATCCACCGGCTTGGTTCGCATTCCCTGGCATGAGCAACAGTGTGGCAAGCTCTTTCAGGGCATGAAAAAAATAAAATCCGCATGGGATCCTTTTGAAATATTCAATCCGGGTAAAATTGTGGGGCCATCGAGCGATCTACCCGTTTGGCCTTTCA
>JBEGQX010000142.1:0-12158 GCA_041180805.1 Planctomycetota bacterium | reverse complement strand
TGATGGAATGAAAAGGGCCCTGCGAAGAAGGGGTGTTTTCATACGCCAGATGAAGTTTCAACGGGCCTGGTTCAAAGAGTATGGTTTGAAGGGTATCCTTGCCAAGGTTAACGGTATCCAGATGCTCGGCTATTTCGGCCAGCCCGGGTTTCTCCTCGGATGTTCTCAGGTTTTCCAGATAGCTGAATCTCTGGAACGACCTTCGAACATTGATGGGTAATATCGGCTTGAGTTCACTAGAGCAAAAATGGTTGCAGCATACCACCAGGCCATCTTTTGACTTGCGTTCAATCACATGTTCCGGGGAAACCTCGAATACCGCACTTCGTTTCCTGTCTGCGATCAGAAGATTGGTGGTGCTGGTGCGTGGAAGTTTGCCAAGCAGGGCGAAGGCTTCGTCTACCGTGGAGCATTCCTCAAGCACCTGCCTGTAACACATGGCGTAGGGTATGCCATCGTAGTTGAATTTTTTCTTTCCGGGTTTGATGTCAATGACTTCATGGATTGCCAGGCAGAGGCCATCCTCGTTCATTCCAGTCAGTGTGCCCACCAGTCCTGGAAAACCAACAGCGGCAAAAGCTTTTTTGTCCTTGGGGCGATAGACTGTGACCAAAGTGTAATGATTCATGTAGCCCAGGGAAGGGTAATCCAGGTTGCGCCCAAAAAGCATTTGGCCAGAAGCGCTTCGGGCAGGTTCAATCGCGACACCGGAGCATGCCACGATTTTCTTCAGGTCAAACATGGTGTTACCAACAATCAGGTCCGATTTATTCAGGCCTGAAGCTTTTGCGATGGAATCCAATTCCCTGGAATAATCTTTTGGGAAGGCCGCCGCCATGCGTGAACCAGCAGTGGAGAAAACCTGATAAAGAAGGCCGGCACTGAAGTGACTTAAAACATCCTTGGGGTAACTGGTTGCCTTTGGGGCAGATTTTGCCGCAAGCAGGCCTACTGCCTCCCCGATTTCTTCTGGCGACCCTTCCACCTCCAGAACGGGTATTCCCTGAATGTAACGAAGCTGGGAATTCCCCGAGGCTTTTTTCTCCGGGTACCTGAATGATTGCGCCTGTTCCTCGGCATAGGCTGGCAACATGATCAATCCCATGAATAAACCAGCAAGGAAAATCAAGCTGTTCAATCTCAGTAAAGCCATGTGCGGTCCACCTTTGGATAAAGTTCTATTCCATTCCTTGCTAAAACTTACCAAGATGTTGCAAATCTGTCAGTAGCAACTAAAGCTTTGTAGGGGGCGGTTAAATTGCGCATCGCTGTAATTGGTTCCAAGGGACAGTTGGGAAGAGATCTTTGTCCAATTTTGCCGGGTGAGGTATTGGAGGTCGATCGTAGCATGATCGATCTTGAAAAGCGCGAATCTATCCAGGAAGGATTGGACCGAATAGGCGCGGACATTGTTATCAACTGCGCCGCATACAACTTGGTGGACAAGGCTGAAAGTGAACCAGAACCAGCGATGCGTGTGAATGCATGGGCTCCCGCAGAGATGGCCAAGTGGTGCCATTCCAATGGGCGGTACCTGGTGCATTTCAGTACCGATTACCTTTTTGGGCAGGATGAAACCCGAACCAAACCTTACGTGGAAAGTGATCTTCCCGGCCCTGTCAGCCAGTACGGTGTCAGCAAACTAGCGGGCGAGCATCTGGTTCGTGCCTATTGCAAGAATCACTGCATAATCCGTACCTGCGGTTTGTATGGGGTTTGGGGCAGCGGTGGCAAGGGTGGAAATTTTGTGGAAACCATGCTTCGGGTGGCAGGGCAGGGCAAACCCCTGCGGGTGGTTGCAGACCAGTTCTGTACCCCAACTTACACCAAGGATCTTTCAGCCGTGGTTGCCGAATTATTACCCAGGCAACCGGTGGGAACCCTTCACTTGACCAGTTCGGGAAGTTGTAATTGGCACGAGTTTGCATCAACCATCTTTGAGCTTTCCGGATTAAAACCAGCCCTCACGGCAATTCCTTCCAGCGAATACCCCGTACCAGCGCGCAGGCCTCTATTCAGCGTGCTGATAAGCGAAAGGCTGGAAAAAATCGGAATCCATGCCCCAAGACACTGGCGCCAGGCACTGGCAGAATACCTGAAAGAACGGCAATTACGCTCTTCCAGATAGCCACCCTGTCAAATAGAATAAATCTAGGTAAAATTATTTTAGCCCGTCACATTTGGGCCTTTCGTTTGAAGTAGTCTGGAATTTTTCATGTCATCGGACGGTATCGGAAATCAGCCAGATGGGGTAGCTCAAGAAAGCCCCAAGCCATCTGAAAGAAGGCGTGGGCCCGACCGCCGTACCGAGGTGATTCCGGTTGTTGTGGAAAGACGCAGTGGAATAGACCGCCGAATCGAGGCAGAGAAGCGTCGAATGGTGGATCCTGTTACCTGTGAAAAGGAATATACCGAGGAAGAAGTCTGTTTCATGACTGCGATTGACCAGTACAAACGGGCCAACCGCAGACCTTTTCCAACCTGGAGTGAGGTTCTGGAAGTTCTTCGTTCCCTGGGATACCGTAAAGTAGAGGCTCCTGTTCCTCTTCCAGGATTACCAGTTAAGCTTCCCAATCGAGAATAGTCAGGAATTGGAATCCCTTTGGGGTACTTCCAAACCCACTGCGCGCATCAATTCCAATGCGTTGGAATGTTGCACAACTCCGGGTTTCATCCGGTAGTCGAAATTCAGGTTACCCTGTTCAAATTTGTCCGCAAAGTGTTTGTTTACAGCGTTCAGGACTGGGTCATCAGCGATGGTTGCCAGCGAAAGATCGTGTGTTGTCACAATTCCAACTGCCTTGCGTCTTATCAATCCTTTCAGAACACCTTCAGCACCCAATTTGCGATCATGGGAATTGGTTCCTGAAAAAATTTCATCCAGAAGGAAGAATGCAGGAATGGGGCCATCGGCGATATCCACCACCTGCCGGATACGCTGTATCTCCGCGTAGAAGCGAGACTTACCCTCGGCAAGCGAATCTTGGATGCGAAGCACCGCCGCAATTGCCATTGGCCTTATGGACATGCTGCTGGCCAGTACCGGGGCACCGGCGTAAGCAAGTACAGCGTTGATACCAACCGTGCGAAGGTAGGTGCTTTTACCAGACATGTTGGATCCGCTGATGATGATCAGCGAATGGCTGCCACCAATTTCGGCATCATTCCGCACACAGACCTCGAGGGGCATTAATGGATGGGAAAGGTTGGTGGCGTGGTAACCATCCAAAGAGTCATCCACCGTGGGAAAGATGGCATCCGGGTGTTCGTAGGCAAAATTTGCCAGGGATTGCAATGCTTCGAATTCACCCAGCGTCTTCAACCAATCATTGATATGTATGCCATGACGCAACCGCCATTGATCCATTCCATAAGCCACAACCAGCGGCCAGTTCAGAAGAAAACCCAATGGGAAGAATATCTGATTTTTCATGGCGTTTGCCAGCGTCATCCATCCAGCCAGGGAGCTGATCTGTTGCGATGGCAATGTTCCACCATCGCCGGCCTTTAAACCAGATTGCAATTCCAGCAGATGACTGCTTTGGAAGGATGATTTTTCAAGAAAGGAAAGAATTCTGGATACCAGTCCCAGGGAACCGGAAAGCTGGTCCACTTTTTGGTAAATTGCCAGGGTTGGCCTTGCGAATGCCCCCTGTAAAAAGATGTTTAATGTGATCGCAAGTGCCAGCGGGGCCAGGCCCCACCCCAAAACTGCCGCAGCATGAATGGAGAAAAGTCCAAAGCACCCAAACGCCACTCCCAGCACCAAAGGGATTCGGGTAACCAACTGTGAAGGCAAAATACCCCAACTGGAAAGTGCGGAGAGTTCCACGGATTCCACTTTCAAAGCTGTGGCACCATGCATTTCCTGGCGTAGGTCCATCATGGGTTGAAGTTCAGCGATGGCCTTTTGTCTGTCCTGTATTTCCTTTTTGGTGGGTGTTGCCAGAAGCCATTTGGCCAGAACTTTTTGTCCTTCCAATGTTTTGGCGATGCAAATCAGTTCGAAGAGTGATCCTTTGCCGAAAAGGTCAAGATCCAGTGCGAATGGATGGCCGTTGGGGCACAATGTCAGCCCCGGATTTCCATTTCCCTGCCATTTGAAGGTTAGGCGTGCGATGCCACCTTGAACGAATTTCAATTCCCTGTCTGCCTGCTGCCATTTTCTTGTCACCTTATCGTGAACGAAAAGGAATAGCAGGAAAGGGGGCAGGAACAACAAAAGATAAATGGGATTGAAGGATCCTTTGGCAAGGGAAAACCAGCATGCCACCAAAAACAGCAGGAATAGAACGATTTTGGCCTGCCCCGCCAGGGATTCTTTTTTGGCCAGCTCCCTGTTTTGCTCCAATAATACTGCTTCCTGTTTTTGGTAATTCGCCAGTGGGGCATTCATGAAGATTGGTTCCTGGAAGCGGTCTGATGTTGCCAACGGGGGCAACCTTAATGCCCAGACCAATTTTCTACCCTAGATTTGGAATGGTGGCAATGGTGTCATGATCCAAAAAACCGGTACTTTTGGCAATCCTGAGAATACCTTAAGTGGCTTTAGAATGATTGCCCGGACGAAAAACTATGGGTACCATGAATATCGAATTCCCTCCAGGAGAATCCAGCCATGATTCGCATAGATGCCAGACGCGGTCCAAAGTTTTGTGATGGTTTTAGCCGAAGAGACTTTTTGCACGCTGGTGCGCTTCCATTGGCAGGATTGACACTTGCCGATGTTTTGGGAAAACCGGCACAGGCAAATACACCAGATAAAGACATGAATTGCATCATGCTTTTTTTGGTGGGTGGGCCAAGTCATATTGATACCTGGGACCCAAAGCCCAACGCACCGGAGGAAGTGCGCGGACCATTCAAGACCATTGCCACCAAATCTCCCGGGATACGCATTACGGAAATCTTTCCCAAAATGGCGCAGGTGATGGACCGGGTTTCCCTGGTTCGTTCCGTCTATTTTAATTCCAGTGCTGTTCACGATACCGGTCACCAGATGATGCAAACAGGGCGTTTGTTTACCGGTGGGGTTGAGCATCCCCAGGTGGGGTGCGTCATGACCTACCTGAAAGGACAGCGTGGTGAAGTTCCAGGCCATGTGTTGATCCCCAAGCCGATTGGCAGAACAGGTGGAAACATGCCACATGGCCAAACGGCAGGGTACCTTGGCAAGGCACATGACCCGTTTGTGCTGAATGCGGATCCATCTGCCAATGATTTCAAGGTTCCAGACCTCTTGCCCCCGGATTACATCACATCTGTCCGCGCGGATCGCAGGCGCAAATTGCGTGACGCCGTGGATGCCCGTGTTGATGCGTTTGAAAAAGATGCAGGCGCCAGACAATTTGATGACAACTTCAACCTGGCCTACAAGCTAATGACCAGTCCCCAGGCCAGAGAGGGGTTTGCGTTAGATCAGGAATCCGCCCAAATGAGGGATCGCTACGGTAGAACCCGATTTGGACAGTCCTGCCTGCTGGCAAGAAGATTGATCGAGCGAGGGGTTCGCTTTGTCACAGTAAACATGTTTGAAACCGTGTTTGATGAGATCACTTGGGATATCCATGGTTCCCGACCATTCACGGATATCACAGAAATGTCCCGTCAGGTTGCCCCTAATTTTGATCAGGCTTACAGCGCCTTGATCGAAGATCTCACCGAGCGTGGATTGCTGAAGAACACTGTAGTTGTTGCGATGGGGGAATTTGGTCGTACTCCCAAGATCAATCCTGCGGGTGGCAGGGATCATCATCCGGGTGCCTATACAATCATGATGGGTGGCGGGCCTATTCAAGGTGGCAGGTTGGTCGGGGAATCGGATGAACTGGGGTATGCACCGAAGACTCGACCTGTGACACCGGGCGAAGTGGCAGCTACCCTTTACAAGGCGTTTGGGTTGGACCCGCACCATGAATTGAATGGTCCCCAGGGAAGGCCCATCCCTTTGGTAGACTTCAATCTTCAACCAATTCGGGAACTTTTTTAGCCCTGCATACCCTGGAATCGATATTAACCATGAGAAGCTTTTCAAATTTATTGCTCGTGATGCTGGTTACTGGTGGGGGTTCCATGGCTGCGGAAGTCCGCATCCTTCCGGCTGAAATTCGACTGAACCAACTGGCGCAATCTCAATCTATCAGCGTTGGATTGTTCGATGGGGAAACCCTTGTTAAAGACCTTACCGATAAAGCTGAGTTAACCATTTCCGATCCCTCCAAAGTCGTTTTGGGGAAGAATTTCAGGGTATCCGCCAAGGCTGATGGTGAAGCCTTTTTGACAGCAAAAACATCCATGGGGGTTGCCCGTACATCGGTCAAAGTCTCCGGGGCAGCTCAGGAAGGCAGGGTTAGTTTTGTAAACGAGATAATTCCCATTCTCACAAGGGCTGGATGCAATTCGGGAGCCTGTCATGGGGCGCTGGCAGGCAAGGGCGGTTTGAAGCTTTCCTTGCGTGGTTATGATTCTTTAAGCGACCACTTTGCCATCACCAGGCAAAACCTTTCACGACGCCTGAACTGGGCCAGGCCGGAGGATAGTTTGCTTCTTGCCAAGGCTTCCGGCGTTATGACTCACGGAGGCGGTAGAAAGCTTGCTCAGGACCATCCTGATTACGCAATACTCAAAAGTTGGATTGCGCAGGGGGCCCCCACGGCTATCCCAAACGAACCCCAAGTGCTTGGCCTGAAAACCCTCCCGGCGAAACTGCGTTTGAAACAGGGTGACAAGGCAAGGGTTCTGGCGATGGCCATCATGAGCGATGGCAGTCAAAAGGATGTTTCGCAATGGGTTAGGTTTTCCTCATCCGAAGAACAGGCGGCTCCGGTCGACCAGGATGGCTGGGTGACCGCATCGGGATTTGGAGAGGCAGGCATCATTGCCATTTTCTCAAATCAGGTGGCGACCTCCACGGTAACTTCCCCGTTTGCCAATCAGGTTGATTCTGGGGTTTATTCCGTCAGTCCAAGAAATAATTTCATCGATAACTTGGTTTTGGAAAAGTTACGCTCGCTGAATTTACCTCCTTCAAGTTTGTGCTCGGATGAGGATTTTATTCGCAGGGTTTACCTTGATATGGCGGGCATACTTCCAACCACGGCTGAGGTCACCGAATTTACCAGGGATACATCTCCGCAGAAACGCGAAAAACTTGTAGACCGTTTGTTGATCAGGCCGGAAACCACGGATTATTGGGCCTATAAATGGTCCGATATGTTTCTCATCTCAACACGCAACCTTGGCCAACCATCGGTATGGTCCTTTTATCAGTTCGTGCGAAAATCTGTGGCGGATAATACGCCGTGGGATGTTTTTGCCCGTTCCATGCTGACTGTCAGGGGCAACACGCTCAGCAAGGGAGCCGCGAATTACTTTGTGCTTCACAAGGATGTCACAGACCTGACGGAAACCACGGCGGTGACCTTTCTTGGCATGTCACTTACTTGTGCGCGTTGCCATAACCATCCCTTGGAAAAATGGACCCAGGATCAGTATTGGGCCATGGCAAGCCTGTTCGGGAAAGTTGCCATAAAGAATGGCGAGAATGCCGGCGAATTTCTGGTGGAAACAGTTCCCGTGGGAGAGGTTCTGCACCCAAAGCGTGGGTTGCCAATGCCGGCCGCTCCGTTGGATTTTCAACCGATGGCAGCCAACAGTCCGGACGATCCACGAGAGTATTTCGCCAACTGGCTTACGGGAAAAGAAAACCCATTCTTTGCTCGTGCCACCGTCAACAGGGTTTGGAAAAACTACCTGGGCAGGGGTCTGTTTGAATCCGAGGATGATTTACGGGCAAGTAATCCACCCTCCAACCAAGAGTTGCTGGATGCGCTTGCAGGTTACTTTGTCAGGGAAGCTTATGACATGCGCAAGCTCATGCGCTTGATTGTGTTGAGTGCCACCTATCAAAGATCCAGCCAGCCCAAGCGGGGAAATGAATTGGATGAGAAGTATTATTCGCGCTTTTATCCCAGAAGGCTCAAAGCGGAAATCTTGCTCGATGCCTGCTCGCAGGTGACCGGTGTTCCAACTAATTTCAACCAGGTGAACAGTCGTGGTGGGGATGCAAAGACAACTTACAATGGCTACCCCAAGGGGCTTCGAGCCATGCAGTTGCCGGATGCATCGGTGACTTCGAGGTTTCTGGATGCCTTTGGCCGGCCTGAGAGAGCCCAGGCTTGTTCCTGTGAAAGGCAGACTGATTCCAGTGTGGGCCAGGCTCTTCATGTTTTCAATGGCAATACCGTCAATGAAAAACTGAGAAGCGAAGAGTTTGTGGGGGCCAAATGGATAACAGATGGCACCCAGCCCACCGAGATGGTGAACACCATTTTCATGCGGGCCCTGGCCCGAAAACCGACGGAAAAAGAATTGGCAAAATTTGCAGAAGTCATCCAACAGGCCGGCTCTCTCGGAGATAAGGCACGCAGGGAGGCTCTGGAGGATGTTTGCTGGTCGGTACTTACTTCCCGCGAGTTTGTTTTTAACCATTAAAACCGGACAATCTGATGAATACATTCCTGATCGGCCTGTGGGCATTTGGCCTTTTCGTGGGACAAAACCCAGCTCCAACAGAGCCGGTTCGAGCGGTTGTCTACTCCCCCCAGGGAGATTTGGTATATGCCGGCCAAGGTTCCAGTCTGGTAATGGTCAATACCAGCGATGGCAGCCTGCTCAAGAAGATACCTTCTGGTTTTTCCCAAGTGACTGCGCTAGCCCTGAGCAAGGACGGCAAAAAGCTTGCCATGGCCGAAGGAAATCCGGGTCAAAAAGGAAGTATCAGGGTTTTTCATATTGGTGCCAATCGACTTCCTGTTGGCGGGGAATTGGTTTTCGAAGCTCACAAGGACCTTATACATGATTTGGCATTTCACCCAAATGGTGACATGCTGGCTTCCTGCAGTTACGACAAGCTTGTGAAAATCTGGTCAGTCCAGGACAAGAAGTTGCTACAGGAACTGAAGGATCACAGTGATGCGGTAAATTCCCTTGGCTTTAATCACGATGGAACCTTGTTTGCAAGCACCGGATCTGACAGGGCTGTGAAAGTATGGGAGGTGGCTTCCTGGAAAAAGCTGCATACCTTAAGTGATCCAACCGACTGGATGTACACTTTGCATTGGCATCCATCCAAAAACTTGCTGGCTGGTGGGGGCGTGGACCAAACCATACGAGTGTGGGATATTTCCAAAGATTCGGCAAAACTTCAAAACAGCGTCTTTGCCCACAGCGCACCTGTCAGGCAACTTCGATGGAATCCCTCAGGTTCCCACATGGTCTCGGTTGGCGAGGACAAAAGCTGGAAGGTTTGGGATACGAAGAAGTACTCTGAAGCACTTACAAAACTAGGCCTGGCAGATACCCCTTTCTGTGTGGCATTTCATCCGGCCAAACAGGAAGTGGCCATCGGTAAGATGGATTCCAAGCTAGATTCTTTGGACGCTACCAATGGAAAAATGTTGCAGGTGCTTCTGCCTGCCAAAAAGCCAAAACCGGTCGCAGGGTCGATAACTCCCAACTTCATGACCCTTGGGACAACGAAAGTATTAACACTGGAAGCAAAGAACCTGCAACTTCCCCTCACAGCTAAAACCACTGACCCAGGTGTTCACCCGGGCAAACTGGAACAATCCAAGTCTGGTGCCTTTGTCTTGGAAGTCCATGCAACCCAAATCGCGAAGGTGGGCGATTGCAAGATCCTTTTAAACAGTGCAAGTGGAGAGCAATTAGAATGGAATCTGGAGATTGACAGGTACAGCCGGGTGTTCGAAAGCAACGAGAACGATTCTCGTGTTACAGGTCAGAAGATACATTTGCCCGCCACATTGAAGGGTAATTTAAGCAGGGCCGGCGACTGCGACTGGTATGTTTTTGAAAGAAAAAAAGGGGATGAAATTGCTGTTCAGTTGAACCAGGATGCGGATGCCAAGAATTTCAGTTCGGTGCTCTCCTTGCATTCTCCAGATGGCAGATTGCTGGTTGAATCCAGCCAGGGTCTATTGGCACATAAATGTGAACAGGAGGGGACTTACTCTCTGGAAGTCAGAGATCGCGAATTTCGGGGTGGAACCAGCACAGGAAGCTATCGGTTGCACCTTGGCGATTTTCCCCTGGTGACTTCCATATTTCCCAGAGGCTGGAAAGCAGGAGAAAAAACAACCTGGAAGTTGGAAGGCGTGGGGCTGGGCGGCAAAAACACATTGGAAGCTGCAATTCCAGCCGGGGCCAAGTTGGGTGAGAAGGTTTCTTTGGATCGGCTTCTAGGCAAACCGCTTACAGGTGGAGATTTGTCTTCCGTGGTAGCATCGTTCACTCCAGAGGTGGTATTCAAGAAAAGTGATCCTGCCACTCTGTTACCATTTCCCGGAGTAGGAAATGCCGAATTTGCCTCTGCCAGGGAAGTTCATGTCTGGGAGATAAGTGCCAAGAAGGGACAAAGGGTTTTGGTGGAAACGATGGCATCCCGAATCGGGGCCCCGGTGGACACCTTCGTTGAGATATTGGATTCCAAGGGCCAACCATTGCCATGGAAGCTTCTACGAGGAACAGCCAGAACCTTCACTATCTTTCGTGATCACGATTCCTTCAATCCCGGCATTCGAATAGAGGCTTGGAATGAGCTTGCTGTGGATGATTATGTGTTGATTGGCACCGACCTGATGAGAATTCGCGCGTTGCCCAGAAACCCGGATGATGATTGCAGGTTTTATCAGTTGGATGGACGAAGACTTGGCTATTTGGGTACCACCCCTACGCATCATTACCTAGGGCAACCAATCATCAAAGTGGAGTTCCATGCGCCGGGTAGCAATCTTCCGCCCAATGGCCTTCCCCAAGTGGTTCTCTTTCATCAAAACGATGATGGTGGGCCAAGGTTTGCCAAGGATTCCCATCTGGTCTTTGATCCGCCGGAGGACGGAAAATACCTTATTCGTGTCCGAGAAATGCAGGATCGCCATGGCGCAGGAGTTTCTTACCGACTGGAAGTTCGGCCCCCTGAACTGGATTTTGAGATTCGTGTGAATAACAATGCTATTCGAGTTCCCGCAGGTTCAGGTATTCCAGTAAATGTGGATCTTGTTCGCAAGGATGAATTCATGGATTCCGTGGAAGTAACCATGGAAGATTTGCCCAAGGGCTTTCATGCCCCGAAGCTGGTCTTTCCTTCGGGGGAAGTAAGCGCCACATTCAGCCTTTTTGCGGACGCGAACGCACCCAAAGTGGATACCGGGGCCAAGGATGTAACCATTCGAGCCCGAGGCGTCATTCATGGGAGAACAGTGGAACGCGTAACAAAGCTAAAAGCACCCCTGCTGGCTGATCCGGGAGATATTCAGACTTTCACTGGGGTGGAAAAGCTGGTTGCCAAGGCAGGTACAAACACCAAGTTGCAGGTGAAAATCGAAAGACGCAACAAATTCGAGGCGAGGGTCCCGCTGGATGTGCAAGGGTTGCCACATGGCGCCCGTGTGTTGAATGTCGGCCTGAATGGAATCTTGATCACCCCGCGTGAAACCGAAAGGACCATTGATATCCAGGTGGATTCCTGGCTGGCACCGGGGGAATATCCTTTCGTGGTCTTGGCCCGGCAGGAAGGAAAAAACCTTCAATATGCAGCCAAGTCCGTGGTGTTGCAGGTGGTGCGCTAGGCTTGCTTCTTAGGTGTGGAAGTTTCGGGCTTTTTAAGCTTGCTTAAAGGCCCGAGTGCGGTTGTGGTCACTCGCATTAAGGGGTAGCGCTCCAGCACCTGCTGGATTTGGCGCATGTTCACTTTCTCAAAGGCCTGCAAGTCTTCATCAATCGTCTTGTATTTTCTCAGGTAAACCCAGCTCATTCCCACTTCCTGAAGGCGGTTCATGGTCTTTTCACTGGCACGCACAAGCCTTGACAAAGCCTTGCACTTGGCCTGTTCAAGTTCTTCCTCGGTTATTCCCTTGGAAATGATGGACTGGATTTGAGCCAGGGCTATTTCCAGGTCTTTCTGGGTTCTTTTGGGTTCACAGGTGAACGAGGTGTAAAATGCCCCGGTGCCATCGTATTCGTGGTAGGTGCAATCCGCGGATTCCGCCAAACCGTTGTCCACAAGTGCCCAATAAAGGCGGCTACCAGAGTCATCCCCAAGAATGTTGGCAAGCAGGCCCGCTGCGTAGCGCAAAGGG
>JBEGQX010000141.1:0-7628 GCA_041180805.1 Planctomycetota bacterium | reverse complement strand
AGAACCCCCAAGGTCAACGCCAATGCGGGCAGGGATCATTGGAATTTCTGCTATTCGCTGATGCTGTTTGGCGGTGGATTCAAGAAAGGTTTGGTCTATGGGGCCAGCGATCGGATTGGTTCGCACCCCAGCCTGAACCCGCTGACCCCCGCGGACATCATTTCCACCATGTACCAATGCCTGGGAGTTTCCCACGAACAGGAAATCCTCGACCGGCTTTCCAGGCCTCAGGCTCTGTGTCCGTGGGGCAATCCGGTGACAGAACTTCTAGCTTAACAGGTTCAAGCCAAAGCCCCTGTTTTGCCGATAATAGGACACATAATTGCTTGCTTGCTTATGGAGATTGGAGTATCGTTAATCTCCATAAATATGTGTTGAACAAAAGTTAACCCACCCAGCCGGTAAAATCATGCTCTCCATCTTTGGAAACTTCAGCGAGCCATTAAGTCGCCGGCATTTTGTCACCGCGGGTGCCATGGGTATGGCAGGCCTTACCTTGGCGGACCTTCTTCGTGCCGAGGCGAATACCAAATCCGGTTCCACCAAAAAGTCCATCATTAACATTCATCTGGATGGTGGCCCGCCCCAACTGGATATGTTTGATCTGAAGCCTGAAGCCCCTGTGGAAATCCGTGGCGAGTTCAAACCCATTTCCACCAGGGTACCGGGAATCCAAGTTGGTGAACTGCTTCCCAAGATCGCACAAATCGCGGACAGATGTGTTTTTGTCCGCTCTCTTGTGGGTTCTGCCGGTGCGCACGATGGCTTCCAATGCCAGTCGGGTTTCACAGCGAAGGAACTTTCCACACTGGGAGGCCGCCCGGCTTTTGGATCGGTGCTTGCAAAAATGTTTGGCACCACCAGTGACATGGCACCGGTGTTTGTGGATATCATGCAGGGCAGGCCACAGGTAAGAAACAGTGCCCGCCCGGGTTTTCTTGGCCCCACTTACACTCCCTTCCGTCCCGACATATCCCATATGTTCACCCGGGAACTGGAATCGGGAATGAAGAATGAACTGGCCCGGCTTGGCAGATCCCAGAGCATTAACCTGAACCTTGTGGAAGGCCTTACCCCGGACCTGGTTGGTGACCGAACCAAATTACTGGCGACTTTTGATTCCGCCCGCAAGAACCTGGATGCAAGCGGCACCATGGACGCACTGGACAGGTTCACCCAGCAGGCAGTGGGAATCATTCTTTCCGGCAAGCTTGCCAACGCAATGGATCTTTCAAGGGAACCGGATTCCATGGTTAGCAGGTACACCTTGAACTCGGAAGATGGTAGAAAATCCAACACCAGCGAAGATGGAAACGCAGGCAAGAAGCTTCTTATTGCTCGCAGGATGATCGAAGCAGGGGTGCGATGTGTCAGCGTTTCGTTCAGCGATTTCGACACCCACGAAGGCAACTTCACCCGCATGCGAAACCTTTTACCCATCGTTGATAACGCAATTCACGCGCTGGTAACCGACCTTGAAGAAAAAGGCATGTTGGATGATGTGGCAATAGTGGCTTGGGGTGAGTTTGGCAGAACCCCGCGGATAGACCCAAAAACTGCCGGACGGCACCACTGGCCAGAGGTTAGCCCGGCGTTGCTAGTCGGTGGCGGCATGAAGGGCGGACAGGTCATTGGCGCAACTGACCATCATGCGGCAAGGGTGATTTCCCGACCCGTTCATTTCCAAGATATCTTTGCAAGCCTTTACAAAGTCCTTGGCATTGACCCCAATTCCACCATCAACGACCCCAACGGACGGCCGCAACATCTTGTGGAAAAGGGCCTTCCCATCCGGGAGCTGTTCTAGCCTTTTTTCAAAACCCAACCCTTCCCACCTGAATCCTTGGAGAAACTATCATGCAAAAGGGAACAAATCGCAGGTCCTTTTTGAAGGCAGCAAGCGCACTCTCCGCAGGTTATTTTGTTGCAGGGCCAAGGGATGTGCTGGCTGGCCCCAATGACAAAATCAGGGTGGCCTGCATTGGTGTTCGTGGCCAGGGAGGTTCCCTATTGGCAAACTTTGCCAACCAAACGGATGTCGATGTCACCCATATAGTGGATATCGATGAATCGGTGCGAACCCGCAAGGCAGCCGAGATCAAGGCAAAGACAGGAAAAGAACCCAGGCTTGTTGTCAACTATCAAGACATTTTGAATGACAAATCGATTGACGCCTTCGTGATAGGCACGCCGGATCACTGGCATGCCCTGCCCTGCATTCATGGTTGCATGGCAGGCAAGGATGTGTATGTGGAAAAGCCGGATGGCCACAATATTGCCGAGGGCAAGACCATGGTCGCCGCGGCTCGCAAGTACAACCGCATGGTGCAGATGGGAACCCAGGCCCGCAGCGCAGCGTTCTTGAAAGAGGCGGTCGAGTACATCAAGGCGGGGAACATTGGTAAACCCATCTTTGGCAGAAGCTGGGAAACTGACCGGCAGAGCCCGGTCAATGCGGTGCCGGACAGCGATGTCCCCAACGGGGTGGACTATGACCTTTGGCTTGGGGCAGCGCCCAAACGACCTTTCAACCAGCGCAGATTTCATGGCTCGTGGAGATGGTTCTTTGATTATGGCTGTGGCGACTTGGGCAATGATGGCGTTCACCGCCTGGACTACGGCAGGTATGCCCTGGGTGCCACAGGTTACCCGAAATCGATCAGCACAGCGGGTGGAAAATATTTCTTCAACGATGCCCAGGAATGGCCCGACACCATGCAGGTGACTTACGAATATGCGGACAGAATTCTGGTCTACGAAATGCGCATCTGGTCCAGACCCAAACTGCATGACCTTACCGAGGGTGCCGCCATCTATGGCGAAGGCGGTTGGGTTCTCATTTCCAATTCAAACTGGAAAGCCTTCGACAAAGACAACAAGCTTGTGAAGCAAGGCACCAGCCCATCGCCACTGCCGTTGCATATTCGCAACTTTCTGGACTGTGTGAAAACCCGCAAGAGAGAAGACCTGAATCAGGAAATCGAACAGGGGCACCAAAGCAGTGTGCTTTGCCATGCCGGCAACATTGCCTGGAGAACCGGCAAGAAGCTGAAGTTTGATCCTGCGACCGAAACATTTGATGAAGCAGAAGCCAACAAATTCGTGGGCCGTGAGGCACGCAAAGGGTTTGAACTGCCCAAGATTTAGCAGCCAAAACCATTCCCACCGGCACTGGGCTAAACCGCTTCACAACCGCATTTCGGCTGGCTTTAAGCTGTATTGTGGGCTATACTCTTAAAATCCTCCCGCTAAAAGCTTACACAGACTTCAAACATGGCACACCAACACCCACACGCTTTCGGATTTCTGAACCCGCTCGAACGCGAGGGATTGGTGGCGTCCTCGCGCAGAAACTTCCTTAAAGTGGGCTTGGCGGGAATGGGCGGCCTTACCCTTCCAAACCTTTTGAAACACAGAGCCCAGGCTGCCTCAAAAGGCAAGAGTGCTAGTTCGGGCAAATCCGTGATCCTTCTTTGGATGACCGGTGGCCCCAGCCAGATCGACACTTGGGATCCAAAGCCCGACAGACCCCTGCAAAATCGTGGCCCCTTCGGCACCATTAACACTGCCCTGCCAGGCGTGCGCATTTGCGAGCATCTTCCCAAGCAAGCTGCAATTTTAGACAAGATAACACTGATTCGTTCTGTGGATGCCAAAGGTAGCAACCATGAACCGAACATGGTCATGCAGACAGCCAACACCACCGCCGAACCGCGGGTTAATCCTGAAGCCAGAAACTACCCCGCCATCGCATCGATTGTCTCCAAGTATCATGGCTCCAATCATCCTGCGATGCCCGCTTATGTGACCTTTGCAAAATCGCGATCGCACATTGCCTTTGGCGGTTACCTAGGCAAGCAGTATGATCCGTTCCCTGGCGAACAAGCCACAAAGCTACCCATCTACACCAATGTTGGCGTGGATACCGGCAAATTCAGCGAGGCCAACCTGTTCAAGCTACCCAACGAGGTGGATATATCCCGTGTTGGTGACCGCACCACGCTGATGAAAAGCTTTGACACCCTGCGCAGGGATATGGATAAGTCAGGCAACTTTGATGCCATGGATCGTTTCTCTCAGCAGGCTCTGGAAATTGTCTCCGGCCCCAGGGCAAGGGAAGCCTTTGATATCTCCCTTGAGCCAAAGAATATTCGGGAAAAGTACGGCAATCACCTCTGGAGCCAACAAGTGCTTCTTGCTCGCAGGCTTGTCGAGGCTGGTGTCAGCTTTGTTACCATCGACCTCAGTTACCACACCGCCTCTGGCACTTGGGATAACCATGGCGATAATATTCCGCCTTATGGTGGCATCGGCAAAGGATTGAAACCTTTGCTTCCCCTGTTTGATCATTTCTATACCACGCTTTTGAATGACCTTGGCGAAAGGGGAATGCTGGATGATGTGCTTGTGATTGCGATGGGTGAATTTGGAAGAACCCCGCAAATGGGCACCCAGGGTAGCACGGATGGCCGTAACCATTGGCCCCAGATCATGTCCATGGTGCTGGCGGGTGGCGGACTTCGGCACGGCCAGGTGATTGGAGCTTCCGAGGCCGATGGCGGAACCATCAAGGAACGCCCCATTCTTCCGGGTGACATCGCAGCCACCATTTATAAGCACATGGATGTCCCGCTGGATGCCATTTATCAAGATCCCACTGGCAGGCCAAAATTCATCCTGGACCATGGTCAGCCCATCCGGGAACTGTTCTAAACAGGGCCGAGTTACCAAATCCGCTTGAAGATCCCCCCAAGGCTTGCAGAATAAAAGCATAGACTTCTTTCCCGGGATTGGTGACATGTCGAGTCTGGAAGAGAAAAACAAAGCCCCGAAGCAGGAATGGGCGCCACGCATGTGGCAGGGTTGTATTCTGCAAGCCTGGCTGCGTTTGCTGGTAAAAAACAAACTCTTCATTTATCCAAGCAAGCTTTACATTGGCTTGAATATCACCGCCGTCAGCACGATTCATCTGGGCTTAAGGCTTCTGCAGCAAGCCTGGTACGGTGATGTTCCTTCCAAAACAAAAATTGACAAGCCTCCGGTTTTCATCATCGGCCATTGGCGCACCGGCACCACCCTGATGCATGAACTGATGATACTGGATCCCCGCAACACCTTCCCAAACACGTACCATTGCCTGGATCCGAATCATTTCCTTTTAACCGAGGAAATCTTCAAGAAATACTTCAACTTCCTTCTCCCCACCAAACGCCCCATGGACAACATGGAAGCTGGTTGGGACAAGCCTCAGGAAGATGAATTCGCCCTTTGCATGATGGGGCAGCCATCACCCTACCTTTCGGTTGCTTTTCCCAATAACCCGGAAACTGATCCGGATGCGTTTGAGATTGGAAATCTGCACCCCAAGGTGAAGGCTTCGTGGAAAAAGGCATTTGGCCGTTTTCTTTCCGAGATAACCTTCAAGGATAATCGCAGACTGGTGCTGAAATCACCCACGCATACCGCCCGGATTCCAACTCTTTTGGAAATGTTTCCGGATGCCAGGTTTATCCACATAGTGCGGGATCCCTATGTGGTTTATCCATCCACGGTAAACCTTTGGAAATCGCTGCATCGCACTCATGGCATGCAGACACCTGCCTTTCATGGAATTGAAGAAAAGGTCCTTCGCGAATTTGAAATGCTTTATGGTTGTGTGGAACGAGACAAGAAATTGTTAGCCCCCAACCGGTTCATTGAAATCCGCTACGAAGACCTGATGCAGGATCCTTTTTCCCATATGGAACAGATTTACGAAAAACTGGAACTGGGTGACATAGGCCCTTTGGTTCCCCACCTGAGGGAATACCTGGATAATCGCAAGGATTACAAAACCAACAAATACAAGTCCCTGAAGCGCAGGGTGGTGCGCGAAATCAACGAGCGTTGGGGCCATGTGATCGACCGCTATGGTTATGATCGCAAGGATCCTGAAATGTGTGAGGTTTGAAGAAAAACTAATCCCAGGAGGTTCATATGATTCGTCGAGAGAACGCGGTAACTTTCAAGAATGAAGTGAAAACATTGGTTGGACCGGAAATAAGGGTTGGAGACCTGGCCCCCGATTTCAAATGTCTGGTGGGCCTGGATATTGTGAATCTGGCCGGCACCGGAAATAAGCCCAGACTTTTCAGCGTGGTTCCCTCCTTGGACACCGGAGTTTGCAACCTGCAAACCAAGAAATTTGAAACGGAACTTGCCAGCCTAAAGGACAAGGTTGCCGCCTATACTGTAAGCCTGGATTTGCCGTTCGCGCAAAAACGGTATTGCAGCGCCGAAGGTATTACCACCATGCAAACACTTTCCGATTGCCATGACCATTCGTTTGGCAAGCAGTATGGTGTATTGTTGGAAGGATTGCCATTGCCATTGTTGACCCGCGCGGTGTTTGTATTGGATGCCTCGGGAAAAGTGGTTCATGCGGAGTATGTGAAAGAAGTAACGAACCACCCGAATTATGATGCGGCCTTAGGTGCTCTTAAAAAATGTCTGTAAAAGGTAACCTGGGTAAGCCCCGCTGGGTGTACCAGCGGGGTTTGTCATTTCATGGGATCGCTGATTGTCGTAATGCGTAAAAATAGGCAAAAGGGAATGAATGGTTCCAAAGGAAACGATTATTCCGTCATTTCTAATTATTCTGCCGATCCTCTCCATATTTCTACCTGTTAAGACCTCAATTTGATTGCGCCGGCAAAAAACTCCTTTAACTTGAGTGAATAGTTTTATTTTCCCAAAAATTATCAGAATTTTTGAGGGAATTTGAGCTTTAATTGGTCTTTGAAGACCTACAATTTTTTGCCAGCTCAAATGGATTGTTCTGGTTGGAGGATGAATCATGATGAACTTGAAGAAAAAACTATTCGCCGGGGCCTTTGCGGTCCTCGCACTTTCCCAGTCACAGGTTTTCGCCGGTTGGAATAATGTTTACCAAGCGACCTGTTTTAACAAATCGAACACCTCAACATCCAACTACCAACCTGCTCCGGTTGCAGCTTCCCCATGCCCAACACCGGCATGCGTGCAGCAAAATTGCAACCCTTGCACCACCCGTTATGTTCAAAAGTTTTACTACGAACCAGTAACAACCTATGAACAAACTTCCTATTACGAACCGGTTACCACTTACAAAACCAGCTACTACTACGAGCCTGTTACCTCTTACAAGACCAGCTATTACTATGATCCCTGCTCTTGTGGATATCAGACGGTTAACACACCTGTGACAAGCTATTCCCTAAAGGCGCAAAACTGCCCTGTTACCTCTTATGTTCTCAGGACTGCTGCCAAGCCGGTAACCAGCTACAAGCAATCCTACTATTACGAACCACAGACAACGTGCTCCACCACAACAGTTGGTGCGCCGATTTTCCCCCAGGCTGCAGCACCCTGCAACACCTGCCCAACTCCTGTTGGAGCGCCAACCCCGGCACCAGCGATGGCTCCCGGCGTTCAGGAACAAAAGGCAGTTCCAACTCCTGCACCCGCGGTAGCTGCTCCTGGTGTTAGCGAATCCATCAGTCCAAACCCCAGCACGATTAACAGCGGTGTTCGTGGAAACGGAATTGTTCCAGCCCAGCCGGTGGCCCCAAATTGGAATAATCCAGCTCCTTTGGCTCAACCAAAGGCCC
>JBEGQX010000140.1:0-36571 GCA_041180805.1 Planctomycetota bacterium | reverse complement strand
TCCAATTTCAACGGTTGGAAAGGCCCCCTTTCACAGGCTTGGAAAATTCCCGTTGGCGAAGGTCATAGTTCTCCCATCGTGGAAAATGGAAAAGTCTACTTGCACACCAAGGTGAAAGATTCGGACTCCGAAGCGGTTCAGGCTTTTGATGCCACGAGCGGAAAGCTGATCTGGAACACGACCTACCCTCGGGGTGCGTTCAGCAGCGTTTTTGGATTAGGGCCCAGGGGAACCCCGGCCACCACTGCCAACCATATTTTCACCTTTGGAGTTACCGGCATTCTGTCTTGCCTGGATAAAAATGATGGCAAAATCCTCTGGCAAGTGGATACCCTCAAAGAATTCAAGGCTGCAAACCTTTTCTTTGGAACCTCTTGCTCGCCACTGATTGTTGGAGACAAGTTGGTAGTGCAGGTTGGCGGCAAGGCCAGTGCCATGGTGGCTTTTGACCAGAAAGATGGAAAGGTCGCCTGGCAAACTAAAACCATGGATGACAAAAGCAGTTACAGTTCGCCTATTCTTTGGGGAACCGGACCTGAAACCGAAAGAAAAATACTCGCCCTTACCCAACAGGGGCTGGCATCCATCTCCGCAAAGGATGGAACCATGGCATGGAGATTCCCTCTGGTTGACAAACTTAACGAAAGCAGCACCACCCCCATTCGCATGGGTAACACGGTTGTGGCAAGTTCTGTCACCTTTGGCAGCGTTGGACTGCAGGTGGATGATGAGGGCAACACACAGAAACAACTTTGGAAGAATGGTAATCTTACTTGTTACTTCGCCACGCCGGTTGCAATCAGCAAGGATCATGTTTTAATGGTTACAGGAGGGATCCTTCCTCCGCCACAGGCAAATCTGCATTGTGTGGAAGCCTCCACCGGAAAGATTCTCTGGACCAAAAAGAAAGTGGGCAAGTACCATGCCTCACTTATCCGGGGAGCCAACGGTAAGATTTTAATGCTGGAAGATGGTGGGGATCTGGTGCTTATGGAACCAAACCCCGGAGCATACACAGAAATAGCCCGCTCCAAAGTTTGTGGCCATACTTGGGCACACCCGGCTGTTGCCAACGATAAAGTTTTCCTCAGGGATGACAACAGCCTGATCTGCGTGAACCTTGCCAAATAACCCGTTAAGAAGTCACATACTTTGGGCAAAAGATCACCAATAACCCTTGCGATAAAGGGCCATAAGATCCATCGCCCATGCGACACCCGCATGCAGGGCAAATCCGGGTAACACCGACCTGGTCTTCAAGCCCAACCAGCCTAGAAATAGCCCGGCAAAGATGGATGCTAGTGCCTCGGGAAATGGTTTTTGGAAGTGAATCATGCAGTAGGGCATTACCATCACGGGAATGGACCAAGCCCCCATCACCGGGAGGGTGGAATGAATTAAAAAGCCCCTGAAGAAAAACTCCAATGCAAGAAACTGCATGGCATAAAGTGACTCCCAAAGGAAGAAATCCCAGCCGGGAAAGCCATTCCGATGAGGATCATAAAAAGGGTACACCTTTAGAAACCCCGGGCTTTGGGAAGCCAGCCATACCAAGGGAACCATGACTGCCAGCCCCAACCCTACCACCGGTAGCGTTTCCTTTCCCCGGGGCAGTCGCAAGCCATAATCTTTCAATCGTTCCCGAAGGAAAAAACGAACCAGAAGTGCGGGCATCAGGGCATAACAAAAAAGGCATCCCATTGCCCAAAAGCAAAGGCTGCCCAGATGGCTATCTTTTAGCTGTTGAAGTTGGCTACACCCCAACCATCCCAGGAAGTGAAACCAATTTTGCTGTTCACTCTGGATGAACAGGAATCGCAGCAAGAGAAGACAAAGGCAGCCACCCAAAAGCCCGGTAAGACCACGAAGATGTTTATAGGGATCGTACTGGTTGGATTCGCAAACTAGTTGCGCATCCCGAATTGGCCCCAAAAGCCAGTCCCGGAACGCATAAAATCCGGGATATCGCAAATCAGGTTTGGACTGCATCAAAGAATACCAGGGAGATCGGGCCAAACCCGATCACCGGCATCCAGGCTGCCAGGGCCGGAGGCAAAATATCGGCATCACCCAGCATCTTGAACAAGTAGCAAGACGCAAAGAATATTCCACACACCACCAGACAGGAACCAGCACTGATGATCACATTACGATTTTGATCACGCAAGATCACCGAAAGACCAAGCAAAACCAAAACCATTCCCAAGGCAGGCCGCGTAACGCGGGAGTGAAAAAGGACCGCAACGGAAACCAGCCTTGTACCCTCAGGCTTTTGTAACTCCTGGTAAATTCTGGTGGTGGAAGCCATGCGGAACCAATTCTGGTTCCGGGTAATGGTATCGAAGTCGATCTCACGGACATGAAGGATATACCGGCCTGTATCGACCTGTTCTAACACGCCGTTAGTTTTGTCGAGCCCTTCAATAACTGCCGGTTTAGTGCCCGTAAGTTCCCATTTGCCTCCACGCGCACCATTGGCGGATGGGAGAAAAACGGCGTTTCGGGCAGTAAGGTGCAAAAGATTGCCTGTTACAGTTTCCGGAATGGTACACCGAAAATCTGTGATGATCCTATCTTTGCGGCGAGCACGCTCGCCTTCGATGTGAATGCCGTTTGGTTCGTAGGCACCCCGAACGCCAATTTCCTTTTCACCACTGGGATCATCCTTGTCATTAAGCAGATGATGCCCAACCCGTGGAATGATCAACTCCTGGTTAATCATGGCCAGACTAAGCATGAAAAAAGCGCTGCAAAGCACGGGCATGACAATCCTGCGGGTGGAAACACCGGAGCTTAGAAGCGGAACCATTTCATTTTGACGCTGCATCCAGGCAATGGTGAACATGGCGCTCAGCAGCACAATGTATTCGCAAAGCTGGTCAAAGATCTGCGTGAGCTTGAAACCGTAGTACATTCCTATGACTTGAAGGGTCTCAAAAAAGGTTCTGCGCTTGTCCTGAAAATCATCAAGATTGGTGAAAAGATCCACCACCACATAAAGGCTTAGAAGGCTTGTCAGGCAAATCACATAAGCCTTGAAATACCCGATGATCAGTTGTCTGTCGATAAGCGTGAACATAGCGGTAAGGTTTGTTCCCTTATTTATTTCCCTGAGCCCTGCCCTCGTTGGCTTCCAGCGCCGCAAGGGGAAGACGGATTCCCTTCTTATAGTTGAGCACATACTGGATGACATAATCGTTGGCGTTGTTGCAAACCGTGTCGCCAAAACCGCCATCTTTCATTTCGCGAAACGCTTCATCAACAGACCAGCCCTGATATTCCATCCTGTAGATGGCGGCAAGCACACCCGTGCGGTGCAGACCAGCCCGGCAATGGATGACCATTGGGTAGTTGGAAGGGTCATCACAAATTTTCAGGAATTCCTCGACAGCCTTGGGCCGCTTTGCTGGCACTTCTGGCCTGGGCCTGAGATCAGGGCTGATAAAGAGATATTTCACTCCCAAGTCCTTGCAGACTTGTTGTTCTTTGACAATCGAACGGTCCCAAAAAGATTTGTAAACATCCGGGTCAGGATAGTCATCCTGTAAGTTGACAATGGCCTTCAGCTTGTAACGGTCCACAGCATCTTTAAAACCAGCGACTGTAAGCTGTCCACAACGGTACATTTTCCCGGGTTCAACGGCGCGGAGCCTGCGCCCATGGTTCCAGACATTGCGGTGATACACGATGGGAATAACCACCACCGCCATAAACATGGCAAAAGTTACCATGCCGACCAAGACTTTCCGCCCCATGCATATCTCCAATGACAAACCAGCCCCAAGCCTGAAAGTTCAGAGCAAGGGATGATATTGTCAGGGAGATGAAAAAATCACAAGGCCGATTCGGCAGCGGGTCTGCCTGTCTTTACTATTTCACCGGAATTTCCACAGCTTGAAGGATTTCCCCGGTCGTGACATTCTGCACGAAGACAACAGCAAACAGGTCCCTAAATTCAAGTGGCCTGCCCTTGCCAGAAAATGGTTCCTCACGAGCTACCTGGTCCAGATAGGAAGACCACTTTTTACGCAGTTCGCCCAGATTTACCTTGGCTTCTTTCTTTGCAGTTTTATCGGGTAATGGGAATCCCTCTACCCCTGCGGGGAAGGACCGCACCACATGGTGATGTTTCTTCTGCTTGTTTCCACCGGTGTAGCGGACCTCTTTTTCAGATAGCACCATGTTCAAACGAATATTGTTACCTGTGGTTGCAAGGTCGCTTACCTCAGCCTGAATGGTGACATCTTCGCCCTTGAGGTTGGCACTGGCTGATAACTTGGCCCCGGGAACCTTCTCAAGCAAGGGTTCAACCACCTTGCGATATTCCTGGAATTTATCCATGGCGGCATCTCGAGGGCCACCACCACCAGCGGCAGATTTACCATTAAAAAATACAGCGGGAGTACCTTCAATCTGCTTGCCATACACGCGGGCGCGATTTTCACTGTCCGGGTTCGTGAGTGGGTCGGGGCCCGGAATATGCAAATGGTACTGAAGCAAAATCACTTCAGCGGGTTTGAACGCCTTGCCCAATGCATCAAACGCCATATCAGCAGCCACACAAGGAGGGCATTCGGTGCCGGTAAACAATTCCACCACCACAGCCTGATCACTCTTACCCTTGCGACCTGCAAAAGGCTCGGGTTTCAAGCCTGTATCAATTTTTTCGAGCTTGGTTTGAATCTCCTTTGCCTCATCGTTTTTACCCGAGGCCACCAAGGCATCCGCCAATATTTCCAACACCTGTGCCTGCTGGGCTGGGGTTGCTTTCTCCGGAAGTGCTCTTTGTGCCTGGCGGGCATATTGAAGAGCAATCGGTGCATAATCTTTCTGCGTGGCTAGCAATTCCGCCACTTCCAAAACCACCTGCCCTCTCCACCTGTCACCATGGGCCTGCGCGTTGATTACAGCCTTGTCAGCCCAGCCACGCACATCCTCAACCTTGGACTTACGTATTTCCGCCTCTGCCAAAAGTGACAATGCGGCTTTCACCACTTCATGGCTATTCTGTGAAGGCTTGGTCAAAATCTCTTTATTGATCTCGTAATCATCCAATGATGTGACTGTTGTGGGTTCCATAAATGCTGGCGAGATGATGTCACGAAACTGCACGCTTCCCAATATTTTTCCACCTTTTTCCTTGGGCATGTTTCCCTGAAACTGGAAGGTTCCCTGCTTGGTTTTAAGGTCAAAGGAAATCTGCCCATCCTTGGCAGCAAGGTTTTCCACATTGGCCTTGGGCATCTGATTGGCGGTTGCCATTACCTCCAATGCGGGTTTGTCAGCCGGGCCTTTCATTTTAACAAGCCATACAGCCTGGTTGCCTTCCCGGATAAGAAATGGCATGTAAACCTTGAAGTTTTCCCCCTCGGCAGGCTGAAACGCCATTAGAGAAAAAACCAGACTTAAACAGATTCCCGCCGCAAGTATATTCTTCATAAGGTTTCTCCTTTTAGCTTTCACAGGAAATGATACTCTACCAGCATCAGGGACTTGCAGTTACAGAATTCCATAAAGGGTTTTCCTTCTCAGGAACCAACCATGCGAAACATTCTTTTTTGGACAACCATCATCACCATGATCTCAACTACCATTGCAAAATCTGACGAAGGCATGTGGCTCCTCAATGATCCTCCAGCGGAACTTTTGAAATCACGCCATCAGTTCAACCTCACCGATGCCTGGCTTGAACATGCCCGGCTTGCCTCGGTGCGTTTTAACAACGGTGGTTCGGGCAGTTTTGTTTCCGATAATGGTTTGATTCTTACCAACCACCATATAGGAGCAGATTCGTTGCAAAAGCTAAGCACACCAACCCGGGATCTTTTGCGGGATGGGTATGTGGCGCGAAACCCCGGCGAGGAACTTTCCTGCCCTGACCTTGAACTAAATGTTCTTGTTTCCATCGAGGATGTCACGGCCAAAGTGCAGGATGCCGTAAAACCTGGAATGAATCCCTCAGAAGCCTTTGCGGCCAGGCGCTCCGTGATGGGTGCCATCGAAAAAGAATCCCTTGAAAAAACCGGCTTGCGCAGCGATGTGGTCACACTTTATCAGGGTGGTATTTACCACCTCTACCGTTACAAGAAGTACACGGAGGTGAAGTTGGTAATGGCCCCGGAAAGTGGCATAGCTGCTTTTGGCGGTGATGTGGATAATTTTGAATACCCAAGGCATGGCTTGGATTTTTGCCTTTTCAGGGCCTACGAGAATGGTAAACCGGCGAAGCCCGCCAGATATCTTCATTTTGCGACCAAGCCAGTCCAGCAGAATGATCTGGTTTTTGTAACCGGCCACCCGGGCACCACCAATCGCCTGGAGACACTTTCGAAGCTTCTTCATCGCAGGGATTATTTTCTGCCTTACAATCTTGGACGGCTAAGGGCCTTTGAGGCGGCCCTAATGCAGTTTGGTGCCACCTCCCCGGATAATGCCTCCATTAGTGCCACAGACCTTCACAGGGTTGCAAATGCCCGCAAGGCATTCTCTGGCCAATACTCCGGATTACTAAACCCGAAAATCCTTGCCACAAAGAACTCGCAGGAATTGGAACTACGGCAAGCCGCGCAACAAGAACCATTCGGTGAAAAGCCCTGGCTTACCATCAGTGACGCACAATCAAAGCTGAGGACTTTTGAAAAAGAATACTTACTAATGGAGCGTGGGGATGCTTTTTTCTCGGAACTATTTGCCATCGCCAGACATCTGGTGCGGTTGTCCAGCGAAATGCAATTACCCAGTGGCAAAAGGTTGCGGGAATACCGCGATTCCAACTTGGAATCCCTGAAGTTCCAACTATTCAGCCCGGCGCCCATTCTGCCAGCCTTGGAACAAGCCAAGCTTACATCATCCCTTTCCTTTCTGGCCGAACAACTTGGTGGCGCGCACCCAACCACGCAATTGGTGCTTGCCCAGGAACCCCCAGCCATTCGGGCAGCACATTTAGCCCAGGGATCAAGACTTCACGAACTGTCACAGCGGAAAGCCCTTTTTGAAGGGGGTGAAAAAGCCATCCGGGCCTCCAATGATCCCATGATTCAACTTGCACTGGCAGTGGATGCCAAGGCACGCGAATTACGAAAAAAATATGAGGAGGAAATCGAAGAACCTGAAAGGCAGGCCTACGCCGATATTGCCACAGTGCGTTTCAAACGATTTGGGAAAAGCGTGGCTCCTGATGCAACCTTCACCCTACGATTGGCCTTTGGGATTGTCAAAGGATACGAGTTGGATGGTGGAGAAATTCCGTTCCACACCACATTTGGGTCGCTTTATGAAAAGCATAAGGTCATGCAGGGGAAGGCACCCTTCGAACTTCCAAAACGCTGGCTGGAAAAGAAATCCCAATTAGACCTTCTAACACCTTTTAATTTCACAAGCACTGCGGATACGATTGGAGGCAACTCAGGCAGCCCGATTCTGAACCGCTCCGGTGAATTTGTAGGGGTCAATTTCGACCGCAACCGCCATGGATTGGTGCGCAACTTTGTCTACACCGATGTGCAAGCCAGACACATCGGCGTTCATTTCCAGGCCATCTTGGAATCATTACGAAAGGTGTACGATGCCCCGGAACTTGCAGGGGAATTAACCAGGCAATAATCAAGGGTGATTTACTTTTCACCCACGCAATAGAGAAAATTCTGGGAGCGAATGTAAATCTTGCCATCCCATACAGCGGGGGAAGAGCCAAAATCAAGGGCTGTGCCATCGCCCAGCTTGTTGCGAGAGATCACCTTGAATTCCAAGCCCGGTTCGACCACCACAGTTTCGCCATCATCCAGCAGAAAGACCAGTTTGCCTCGCAAAACAATTGGCGAACCAAGAGCCTTATTGGTTCCATTCCCAAGGCGTGCTTCGTAAACTTCCTTTCCGGTATTGATATCCACGCAGGTAAGCACAGCCTTATTGTCCGGCTGATATGCCAGGTTATTTACCATCACCGGGGAAGAGATATCCCTGTGCTTTTTACGGTCTGCCTGCCAAGCCACATGCGATTTTGTGACATCGCCTTCGCCGGGCAAACGAATCCCCTGAGAAGGTCCTGGCCTTCCGGAAAGGATGTAGATCATGCTGCCATCACCCACGGGCATCGGTTCACCGAACTTGGCCTGGTCCTTGGGGTCTGTTCTGTCACAATGCCAGAGTTGCTTTCCAGTCTTGGGGTCGTATCCAGCAACACGGGTGGGACCATTCAAAACCATGTCGGTTCTTCCCGCGGCAACTTTCATTAAGAGGGGTGTGCTGAACCCCCTGCCCAAGTCTCGCTTGGTTTCCCATCGCAACTGGCCGGTCTTTTTATCCAGCGCCACAAGACTCATCGGTGCCGCCAGGGAAGGATCTGAACCCGCGGGCAGAAACTGGGCGCCATCGTTATCACAATTCTGAATTACCAAGTCTTCGTACAGAAAAGGCGAAGCAGCCGTACCCCAACCTGGCTCGCTGGTGAAAGAACCAAAAGCCTTGCTCCAAAGCAGATCGCCATTGACACTGAAGCAAAAAAGACCCGGGCTGCCAAAGAAAGCGTAAACCCTTTCGCCATCCGTGGTGCAGGATGCCGAGGCATGGCCATTCCATTGGTGGGACTTTCCAGCAGGGGCACCTTTAACCGCGGTTTTCTTCCAGATTTCCTTGCCGGACCTGGCATCCAGACAAACCACCATTCGCTCGGAACCATCCTTATTGGAACCTGTCAGGAATACCTTTCCATCATGCACAATGGGTGAGGAGTTGCCGCTGCCCGGGAGGGATACTTTCCATAGAAGATTTTGCTTCTCACTCCACACAAGGGGTGCGCGGGTGTCGGAGCTAATTCCCTGGCCAGTAGGACCTCGCCATTGTGACCACTGTTCTTCACCAGTCGCAAAAAGGGGCAAAACCAGAAACCATGCAAGGGCCTTTAGCAATTTCATGAATGAATCTCCAAAAAGGTAAGGAGATCATCATAACCAAACAAATGGAGGAACTCCACCCGCAGTTCCAACTTGGCAAAGAATCAAACCGTTACCTCCCGGCCCAGCCGTGAAGAAAGCGCCAGTGCATCCAAAACCTTCAAAGTTTTCACCGCCTCCATGGGGTCGGGTAATACCTCGGTACCATCCAGAATGGCGGCGCTAAAGTGATCATGCATTAGGGCAATCTGGTCGTAACCTGGAAGCACATGATGTTCCGCTGAACCATTTCTTAAAATCTGCCAGCTTGCGTTAGTTTCTGGCAACCACATATTTGGCACGGAAAGCACCCCGTTGGTTCCCACAATTTCAAACTGCATGCGCAAAGGCATGGTAAACCCGCAATCAAAACTTGCCATGGAACCATCAGCAAAAGTCAGCACTCCACTCATTTCCACATCCACACCACGGTGAAAGCTGGCTTTCGCCAAAGCCTTTACCGGTTCTGTTCCCTTGGCCCAACGAATGCCATAAACAGGGTAACAACCAACATCCAAAAGGCTTCCACCACCCATCTCCGGTTTCAGGCGAATATTCGGACCATGCAAGTCTTCCATGGCAAAAGTAAAACTACCCTGCACCCTCAGCAAGTCGCCAAGAAGCCCGTTGCTCAACTGGCTTTTGATCTTCTGAGTTCTGGGATGATGAGGCCACATAAAGCCATCCATCAGCTTCACCTTTTTGTTTTCACAATAAGCGACAAGGTCTTGCGCCTCGGCGGCAGTGGGCGCCAGCGGCTTTTCGCATAGCACATGCTTGCCATGGTCAGCGGCCTTGCGCGTCCATTCCGCGTGAAGATGATTGGGCAGCGGATTGTAGATTGTGTCGATCTCCGGATCCTTCAGCATTTCTTCATAGGAACCATACGCCTTGGGAATTCCGTGCCGGCTCGCAGATTGTCTGGACTTTTCCAGCGACCGGCTTGCGATCCCAACAAGTTCTGTCCGCTGCATGAGTGCAAACGATGGAAAGATTCTCTCGTTGATCTTCGCAACACCCAATATCCCCAGCCTGTTTTTTCTTGCCGCCATGTGATTCTCCAATATTTGTTCCTTGTCAGAGCATCAGGGTAACACAAATTATCAAAGCCCTCCAGAATGCATTCGCCATGTTTCCTCATGGCCAGAAGATGGAAATAAAGGTAAGAATGGTTAGGTGTGCACGAAACCACCGGGAACCCAATGATGGAAATTGAACACCTGTCCGTTCGAATTGATGAATCACCCTTGAATCAGCTTCTGGCGCAAAGGTTGCCGGAGGGTTTAAGTGTGAAAGAATTGAAAATCCTTCTCGAGGACTCCTGCATTGGCCTGGAGGGAAAGTATGCCGCCTCCCTTTTCTCGATTAAATTCCGCGTGGAGTTTCAGCCACGAATCGAAGATGGCAAGCTAAGGGTGGATATTACCAACCTAAAAATCTCCGGCATGCCGGCAGCCCTGTTTCGCAACATGCTTATGGAAATGATTGCGGAACAGACATCCGATATCCCCGGGTTTTCGATGGTGGATCAATCCCTTTTCTTTGACCCGCAGCAACTTCTAAAAAAGGAAAGCATTCCCCTTCAAGGCAGTCTGCAAAAGGTAGAACTAGGCAAGGGATACATGCGTTTGCAGGCTGGCAGGTGATTCCAAACAAAAAGCCCGTGGCCTAAGAACCACGGGCTTTATCATTACCACAACAAATCCCTTTTACTTGCCAGTGGCACCTACTGGTGTCACCTTTGGCATGGCATTACCAAACCTTCTGGCTAGTTCGGTGGTGGGCGGATAATAAATCTCCTGCCCCGGAACTATGAGACCATTCTTGGGGGCATCAAATCGGGCGCGGGGATGATTTTCATTCCACATCTGCAGTGCCTTGGCATAATCCGGACTGCGATAGATCTTTTGGCTGATGGAATCATAGGTATCCCCCGGGGTAGCGACATACGTTTGCTCGGACCAGGATTCCACGCGTGGTGGTGCAAGGGATGCTGCTGGTGGTGCGGCAGGCGGAGCAACAGGTGCCAGGGGTGCTGCTGAAGGTATCGGAGCCGATGGCATGGTTGCTCCATTGGCAGGTGTACCAAATGGACCGGTGGCATTATTTGGCGGCACCGAAAGAACCGCACCCGGGCTAGGAGTTATTGGTACAGGCGTGGTGCCTGGAATTGGTGGGGCGGAAATAATCTGGCTTGGATTTGCCGGGGTAGCAACCGGACCCGAGGCGGGTATTGGTGCTATTGGGCCACCGGGAACCGCTGACATATTACCCATTGGCACAGGAGCGCCAGCAGAAGGAATAAACTCACTGCGAACACCGGGACCAGTGTTTGAATTAAATGTGGTGCTGCTAACCTTTGGCATGGGTGAGGTACTGCTTAAAGCCGCAGGGGCAGTTGCATCAAACCCAGGCGCAGGTGGTGGCGGTGGTGGAGGCGTTATAGCACCAGCTCCAGAACCCAAAGGCGGAACCGAAGGTGCCGGTGGAGCTGGAATACTTGGAACAGGTGGGGGGGGAGTGCCACCCAAGCCAGTAGGTGGAACTGCTGGCAATGGCGCAAGTGGGTTTTTGGTTTCGGTGGCAGGGGACGGAACTGGTGGAATAGCTGGGGATGGCGCAGGCGGTTCTTTCATTTCCTTGACGCCTACCGGTGCCGGCAGGGGCGGTGGAATAACGGGCGCTGGCGCACCCGTGGAAGGTACTGGTGGAATGCTTACATCGCCAGGTTTGGGAGTTTCTGCAGGTGGAGGGGGAGGCGGTGGAATGCTACCAGGCAATGGTGGCAGTTCTGCCTTGGGAGTTTCCATGGGTAATGGAGGAATGCCCGATTTATCTGCCGGAACGCTCCCCGGCAATGGAGGAATACCTCCAGCACTTGGTTCTGGGGGAGGCAATGGAGGAAGGCCGGGCTTTTCCGGCTCTGCCGCTTTTTTCTCTTCACCATTTGTCAGGACAATGCCTTCCTTGGATGGTACCGGAAGCAAGTCCATGTTGGTTGGGGAGACAGGTGTAACGCTGGCATCCTTCTTGTCATTGCTGGCAACCTGGACTTCCTTTGCCGCATCTTTCTCAGCAGAGGGTGCAGGTTCCATAATCTTCTTCGTGATCACAGCGCCCAAAAGGCCCAGGAACGAAGCAGTAACAATCAGGCCAGCCTTGGTTTCTCGGGTCATCATGGACCCCTCCTTTGTCAGGAAAAAGGCGGATGCGTGTCGGCCAAAAGGCCCGCATCCTTGAATTATTGCTGAAAAAATCGTGGGAGAACCTACTCGACTCTCCCCTATTTCCGGAATGAGCCTCAGGGTTTCTCACTACCTTTGGCACATTAGGAATATCCCTCCCATACCGAAGCCTACTTTTTCTCCTGTGGGGCCTGTTTTTGGGTGTATTCCCTCCATTTCTGGAGATCCCACACCTCAAAATGGTCTTCCACACCCACCAGGGCGATTTCTTTTTCCAACTGGGCGAACAGTGCCTGCCGTTCAGGGATTACCAGTTTACTTTGCACTACTTGCAGTTTTTCGATCTGCCCGAAGAACAATCTCCTGAAAATGCGCACTTCTTTTTCAGCAGCTCCGGATTGTTCCAGTCGGTCGCTTAATTTCTGGATATGTGCAGGCCCCGTTAACCACAGGCAGACATCTGGCCCGGGTGAGAGCAACAACTGATCTGGGTTTCCAAGTTGCTCCATAACAATGGGGGGAAGGGTTAAAAGCCTTTTCCCATCCAGCAGGCACGGATAAGTTCCCGTCAGTGGAAGAACAACCTTGGGGGCTTCGGGCGGCGACTTGGGCCTTGCCCCGGGGAGTGGTTGAAGTTTGGCCAAATCTGTGACATCAATCACGGCATCCGCCGGAAGTTGAATCACGGTGCCACGGTTCAAAGTCTTGTCCGCCTGGATGGTTGGGTTCATTTTTGCAATGTCCAGCCATCGCGCAACATCTCCGAGGGTACGCTTTGCAATATCCTGCAGGCTCTCTTCCTCGAAACGCACGGTGTATATTTTGCCATCGGAAGAATTTACGGATTTGGAGTGCGGAGGAATCAGCTTGATGCTTTCTGATTCAACTTTGTTTCCATTATTTGGCTTTGGAGGAAAGGAGAAGTTGATCGTCGTCTGGTCCTCCTTCTTGAGTTCGAGGTCAAAAAATGGGCCAAAATGAGGGCCGATCTCAAACCCGAATATCACGGTATTCTTGCCCGGTTGAAGGGAATCC
This sequence comes from Planctomycetota bacterium, assembly GCA_041180805.1. Lineage (GTDB taxonomy): Bacteria > Planctomycetota > Planctomycetia > Gemmatales > Gemmataceae > JBEGQX01. The sequence goes on along the minus strand of JBEGQX010000140.1, from coordinate 23,421 downwards.
TTCGTGGAGGCACCCACCTCGTTAGACTTTGGAGTAAGAGCCCTGAAGAGATCATCAAACAGGTTGTCCGCACTTGCATTGCTTTTGGTTGCCGGCTTGTTAACCAAAGGTTCTTTGGTCGAACCACTCACCGACCCAGGCAATAGCTGGGGGCCATCTTCCATGGGAACAAAGGATGTCTTTTGGATGGAAGGTAAAAGTTCCGATCCTGCCAGCGGCGGTTCAGGGGTTTCATCTAATTGAACCGGTAATGGCTTTGCGCCATTCTTTATCGTGGTAAGAACAGCAGGTTGCTGTTGTTGCAAATATGCCGCCATAAGCCTTCCATGGTGATGATGCACATGGTGAACTGGTTGTGCACCATGACCATAACCACGGTTTTTCAGCATCAGGCTGGATGCGCCCAAAAGTAACACCCCGCCCAATCCCAACCACATAACACGCTTCATGCTCCACCTTCCCTGGCAAAGCCATCACAAATCAGACTTTCCTGGCCGCCCTTAGCTTGGCACTGCGCGACCGCGGATTCTGGCCTATTTCCTCATCCCCTGCCTGCACCGGCTTCCTTGTCAGTGCCTCGAAACGGGTGGCATCCTTAAATGCCTCTTTCACCCGCCTGTCCTCCAGCGAATGAAAGCTGATGATTACCGCCCTGCCCCCAACCTTCAGGCATCGGGGGAGAATTTTTAAAAACATCTCCAGCGCTTCCATCTCGCCATTCACTGCGATCCGCAAAGCCTGGAATGTTCGGGTGGCCGGGTCAATTTTTCCAGACCTGGGCACACACCTTCTTACCAATTCCGCCAGATCTCTGGTGGTACGGATTGGGGATTCCTTCCTCCGCATCACGATCGCCTTGGCGATTCTTCTACTAAGCCTTTCCTCACCATACTGGTAAATAAGGTCAGCAATGCTTCTTTCATCCAACTGGGCCAGCAAATCCGCGGCGCTTAAACCACTGGAGGTATCCAGCCTCATGTCCAGCGGCCCGTCACCTTGGAAAGTTAGCCCTCTATCGGGATCATCCAATTGATCCGAGCAAATTCCCAAATCTGCCAGCACCCCGTCCACCGCCTCGATTCCATGTTCCTTGAGCACCTGATCCAACTGATCAAAGGATGCATGAACTGTGGTAACGGGAAGCCCTGAGAGGGAAGGCTTGGTTCTCTCGATCATTTGTGCATCACAATCGAGTGAGATCACCCTGCCCATGGGCCCTACTTTTTGGGCAAGCATTCTGGTATGGCCACCTGCACCCAGCGTGGCATCTACCAAGATCTGCCCGGGTTGAGGGTCAAGCCATTGGAGCACCTCATTTGGCAAAACACTGACATGGCGGCTGGCGGTAAACGGATCGGAAGTCATGCAACAAATACCAGCATCCATCGGTGCAAAGCTAAAAACGCATGGGAATGGTACAAGGGGGTGTAAAAAAAAAACAGCCCTCCTTCGCGCTGGGTATGGCTAGGGAGGGCTGGTGGTGGCAAGGAGGAATATTTGTGGAAATCAGGCAGGCTGGGAGGTCCGCCTGACACCTGTCAGAATTGCTGCTCCAACTCTGACTTTCCTCCTTCCTGGAAAAATCGCCTGAAAATCTACTCTACTTCTGTCGAAAGGCATTCTCCGCGACAGCGTCAAATCGCGGGGCATGGTCTTCGAGATACTTCTTCCAACGGGCCGTGTCCCATAATTCCAAGTGATCTTGGACACCTATGAGAACTACTTCCCGATCCAGACCGGCAAAACCCGAGAGCCTGTCGGGAATCACCATTCGACCCGCTTTGTCCAGCTCGGCCGATTCGGTCTGTGCGAAATACAACCTGCGGAACACTCTGGCTTCCGCATCCGTGGCTGGAACATTGTCCAACCGTGCAGCCAACGATTCCAGATTCTCCTGCGTAAACAACCACAGGCACTGATCAGGACCAGGTGAGATAAAAACCAACTCCGGATTTCGCATCGCCTCGCGAATTTTCCGGGGTAACGCCAGGCGCTTCTTTTCATCCAAAGTGCGCTCATGCGTTCCGGTCAACAACATGCAAGGAACTCAATCTGCTAAAAGAGGAATCCCTTCCATGTTTCCCACCAAGCTCCACTTGGCTCCACTTTTAACCACTATATCCCCATTTACCCTCAAGACAAGCATTTTCCGGACAATTCCCAATTATTTTCGCCACATGGTTTCTTCATATTTTGCTTGTTGAATCACCACCCTGGGTGTCATAATTCTTTCACACCATTCGAAAGGGCTATTGTTCTTCCAGAATTCATCCTGCCCAAGAACGGTTACTCACCCGATTACCGCAATTGTTCCTTTCTTTTTTCCGGGAGGTAATATGGATCGAAGAATTTCTAAAAATCGCCTCAGGGGTTTCACCCTGATTGAGCTACTGGTGGTAATTGCGATTATTGCCATCCTGATTGGGTTATTGTTGCCAGCGGTTCAAAAGGTTCGCGCTGCTGCCTCCAACGCAAAGTGCCAGAATCAACTCAAGCAGTTGGGTGTGGCCATGCACAATTACCATTCCACCTTTATGGTTTTTCCCCCTGCAGGTAAAAACTATAGCGTTACCAATATTCTCAGGACAGCGACTTATGGCAACCCCGAGCCAATTGCCTACAACCATCACGGACTTTTGCTGATGCTGCCTTACCTGGAACAGGAGGCGCTTTATAAGAAGTTCAACATGATGGCACCAACTTGCAACATGGTAAGACCTGCTGTTTCAAGTGTAACCACGCTGGCAACACCAAATGCCGCTGCCAGTGGAAATGCGGCACTTAGCGTTAACAAAATTCCCGGCCTGCTTTGCCCAGCGGATGATGGCCCGCAAACCATGGATGCCGCTGGCATGGCTAACTACGGCCCCGATGGCGCCAATGGACCCGTCCCCTACAAAACCTCTTATGATTTTGTCACGGCTGCTCTGGCAAATGATGGCGATATTGTTGCCAATTACTGGAAAGGTGCCCCAAGCACCTACAAAAGAATGTCTGGAGAAAACAGCACAACACGTGTGACTGACATTTCGGATGGTTCCAGTAATACACTGGCCATGACTGAGCAAACCCTGGACACCTTCAATGGAAGGACTTCCTGCTGGGCTTATCGTGGTTACCTAGCCTACGGACTGGACCCTGTTGGCGGCTACAACATTACCATCCCTGCCAAGGGTCTTAATGTCTGGAAGTACAACACCAACCCTGCAAAACCAGGCCAAAGGGCTTCCTGGTATAACGCGGCAAGCATGCATACTGGCGGTGTCAATTTTTTGATCGGTGATGGTTCTGTAAGATTTCTCAATGAAAATATAGATCTAACCTTGCTGGGAAACCTTTGCACCATGTCTGGCGGCGAAGTTCCTGGAAACCTTCCCTGATTCATTTGGAGTGTGGCTGGTGAAACGATTTCCTGTTTCCTGCATTCTTGTGGCATGCCTTTCAATTTCCAGTGGCTGTGGACCTTCCGATGGTTTAAGCAGGGTTCCGGTAAAAGGTAAACTCACTTTGGAAGGAAAGCCCTTGGAACGGGCCCTGGTTCGATTTGTACCCACTGGCGGCACCAAGGGCTACGGTGGATCAGCGGTCACTGAAACCGATGGCTCTTTCGTACTTCAGGACGACCGCGGTCATAGTGGCGGGGTGGTGCCTGGTGAGTATATTGTTTCGGTTTCAAAACTGACCCGCCCGGATGGCAGTTCGCTTCCCGCAAAACCCACCGAGGAAGATTTTCAAGGCGCGAAAGAAACCATGCCAGGTAATATTACTTCCGCGGATAATAGCCCGCTTCGTCATACAGTTTCCGAAAAAGGGGGAGAAGCAAATGTGGATATTTCCGCCAGCATGATGAAAAAAACGAGATAGTTCCACTCAGGTTTTCAAAACCAATTTCATAGCCAAATCGCAACGCGCAGGAAGATGTTCCGGCTTGAATTCTACAAACCCAAAACTCCGGTAGAGTTTAATAGCCTGCACTAGAACACTTGCGGTATCCAAAACAATTTCCTCGCATTGCAGGTTCGATGCTTCCTGAACCATGGTTTGCAAAAGTCGTTTTCCCAAACCTAATCCTCTGTGGGAATTAAGAAGGTACATTTTTCGAATCTCCATTCTACCGCCACCCAAATTCACCAAACCACCGCAGCCCACTATTTTTTCCCCATCTTCCAATATGTAAAAAGAATGCCCTTTGGCAGAATAATTAGCTTGCAGGTCGTTTAAATCGGTATCAATTCCCTCGGGGTCTGCTTGTAAGTTAAATTCCTGCAAGGCTTTAAAAACAATCGCTTTTACTTGGGGTTCATCCCCGGAAACTGCCTTCCGTAGCAAGATTTTTTGATAATCTTTCATGAATCCCCCTTTTCAAACATGAAAAGAATCTTTATCTAATCCGTTCGACCTGAATCGGAAAGAAAAATATTGTCTTTATGGAAATAATGACAGGTTTGTTGCGAATAATAGGTTATGGAAAGCCAAAAGGAATATGAAATAAGAGCTTTCGGTAATTAGCAGTTTTCTTTTAATCAGGCAAAAAGAATTCAAAATAGCTATGGATGGAGAAAGTAACATGAAGGAAAAGAAACCAAAAAACCAGAAATGTGTGGCAATTGCAAAAGTCCGCAAGCCAGCCCACAAGGAAAAAGTATTTTCAGGCAAGCTTTCAAGCACATTGAGAGTGTATCTTTACCCACCCAAGATGCCCGGTAAGATGTGGGGTTTGGGTGTTGGTTCGGACAACGAGGCTCCCAGAATTGTCACCCATCTGAAAGAAACAGCAGATGGCACGCTTCAAGGTATTGGTGGTTCTCCATGGAAAGCCAAAAAACTGAACGACAATTCAGATCATGTGGCTTGGGAAATTCTTTTCAGCGCCTCCAAGGCATAAAGCAGAATTCTTGCCCATAAAATCTTTGGCTGGGGGTTCCACCCCGGCCAATTGCATTTCATATTGACCAAAACATTCCAATTCATGCAAAATCTCCTGTCAATACAAGGAGATTTTCATGAACAGAAGCCTTTTAGCATTCACAACCCTTTTGGCAGGGTTTTCCATCCTTCTCGCAGGCCCATCCGAGGATGAAACCAAGCGCATTCAAGGTGTATGGGAAGTAGCCTCCCTGATTGAAAGTGGAGAGGTGATACCCATTAAAAATGTGCGAGACACATTAATACGCGACGGTGTAATTACCATCGAAGGCAACATGATGAAATTTTACAACCCAGGCACCAACAAGAAGCGTGAAATAGCCTTCGTACTAAATCCGGACCAAAGCCCGAAATCTGTCGATATGACTGCTTCCGACAAAGTTGGATCCAAGGGCATTTATCTTCTGGATGGCAACAGTCTTTTGCTTTGCCTTTGCCATCACGATTCCAACGAGAGACCAACCTACTTTGCCTCCACGCCTCTTAATAAATCCAGCTTGTTCAGCTTGAGAAGAATTGTGCCTGGCAGCACCCCTGACACCAGCACCACCGCCAAGCCTGTTTCCCAATCCACGGAAAAAACAACGCCACCTGCCACCACTCAGGTGACTCCGCCTGCCACTCCACCAATAGTAAAACCAACTTCAGACGAGGCTTTGAAAAAAGCACTTATTGGAACCTGGGGGCATCAGGACGATGAACGCATTGAAACGTTCACCATGAACTCGGATGGATCTTTCAGTTCCACCTGGACCTATAAAAAGTTTTTCCCCAAGGTCTTCAAGGGGGAGGAGAGATGCAGTGGCACATGGAAGTTGCAGGATGGTGTGATTATTTCCTATATCACATCCAGTACTGATGACCATATTCGCAACCAGGTATTTTCCTACAGGGTTTCCTGGTATACCCAGACTGAAATCGCCCTGATCGACCAGAAAGGTCGCATCCACAGGGATTGGAAAATCAATCCCTGAGAATGTATTCTTATGCCAATACCCACGGGTCAAAGCCTGTGGGTATTTTTATTTCCAAAGTTTCACGAGCTCATGTTAGTATTTTATATTCCCACCTTTATTAAGGAGCCTTCCATGAGTATTATTTCACGCCTTGGCAAGTTTGGCACCACAACCCTTGGCCTGGCAGGCGCGCTTGCACTTAGTTCTAATGCGTTTGCAGAAAACTGGCCCCAGTGGCGTGGGCCGACCCTTGATGGAATCTGTAAAGAATCCAAGCTTCCGACCAGTTGGTCCGCGGACAAGAATATCGCTTGGTCCATACCCATGCCAGGCATGGGTGGTTCCACCCCGGTTATCTGGAAAGACAAAATATTCCTGACCAGCGTGGATGGTGAAAATCAGGTGGTGCTTTGCATTAACACCGCTGGAAAGAAACTCTGGGAGAAAAAATTAGGCGAGGGCAACGCCAAAGTTCGCACCGACGAGGGGAATGGAGCATCCGCATCATGCTCCACCGATGGAAAATATGTATGGGCTTTCGTCGGTTCAGGCACACTGGCCTGCATGGACCTTGATGGCAAGGAAATCTGGTCCAAGGATCTTCAGAAGGAATACGGCAAATTCAAAATCCAGTTTGGAATTCATTCCACCCCGGTTCTTCATGAAAACAGCCTCTATATGATGCTTATACATGATGGCGGCGGTTTTGTGATTTCCTTTGACAAAAACACTGGCAAGGAAAACTGGAAAATCGAAAGACCCAGTGATGGCACCGACGAAAACAAGCATTCCTATGCCTCACCTGTTTTGTGGAATAACGGCAAAGATGCTGCACTGATCATCCATGGCAATGATTACGCCACCGGGCATTCCCTGAAAGATGGCAAAGAACTCTGGCGCGTGGCAGGGTTGAACCCCAAGGGAGATAAATACAACAAGTACCTTCGCTTTGTGGCTAGCCCTGTGGCTGTCGCAGACCTGATTGTTGTACCCAGCGCGAAAAATGGCCCCGTTGTAGCCATCAAACCAGACGCCAGAGGCTTGATCCAAGCCGGCAATTCTCATGAGGTTTGGCGAAAGCCTTCCAACACCCCCGATGTTCCCTCACCGCTGGTGCATGACGGATTGGTTTACCTCAGCAGGGAAAATGGCTTTCTTATTTGCATTGATGCCAAGACAGGGCAGGAATATTACAACGAGAGAGTATACAGCAGCAGATACCGTGGATCACCGGTCTACGCGGATGGAAAAATCTACATCACTGCAAGAGATGGAACCATCAGCGTGATCAAGGCGGGTAAAAAGTACGAACTACTGGCAACCAACAAACTGCCAGTTCAACTTAGCGCTTCCCTTGCCATTGCGGATGGAAAGATTTATGTCCGGGGTTTCGAGACCCTTTATTGCATTCAGGAAAAATAAGCCAAGCCTGGCTTTAACTCCGATCCCCTGGGTCACCCCGGGGGATTTTTTATTTCGATCTATTTTCTCCAACTGCGAACCTTTTTTGATAGGTAAGCGTAGAATACTATATAGGTAGGCATTAAGCCCGTGCGTAAGGATGCGCCATCTATCCTAATTCAGGAGGGATCGGTCATGCTCGCTACAGATACGATTCAGGAATCCGGCAGGCAACTTCAGCCGGGCACCGATTTCAGGAACGGTTCCGAAAAAATTCACCCTTATTTTGTGGATGCCAATTACCATCTTGTAGAAGTTGGGGATGGTAATTTTTATTCCAGAAGTTTCTGGAGTTCATCCACGGACCACAAACCCAACTGCTATCACCGCCTTACGGTGGACCTTTTCGCATGCATCCTGCAGCAGTTTGGTCACATTGAACGGCAGTGGGAAAACGGTGACCTTTCGGACAACAGATATCACCAGATTCTGCATCGTTTCGAGGAAATAAGGAAACTTGGAGAAAGCATATTCTCCAGGGACGCCATCAATCATGCACTTTCCAAACACCAGAGGTTTCCAAAACCAGAGGTGGAATGGGAAGAAGTCTGCAGGTAGTTTATTTCAGGTTAATAACCCTGACTTTGGCTGGTGAGGTTGCATCATCTGCAACCTCCACCCGCAGGAAATCCTGTTTTCCCTCAATCTTGAAAAGAATCACATGTTTTCCAGGGGCTAGAGCCAAACCCTTTAGCCCGGAGGCTGTGGCAGCTATTGGTTTTCCATCCACATAAGCGGCAAGGCCATTTACGCCCTGGGCTGAAACATCCACCTTGCCAGCGGTGCCGGTTTCCAATTCAAAGCGGACAAAAGACATGACATTGGTAACTTTTTCCAGTGCCTTCTTTTGCTCCATTCTTGGCCATTCAACCAAAGGCAGTTCACCATTTACCCTTGTATAACCAACTGTCCATGCCAGGTTTTCCGCTGGATTGGCTATGGCATCCTGACCTTTTCTTGCAAGAACCGTATATGCCTCGGCATTGGGCAAAAGAACTTCGTAACGGCGAACCACCCCGGCTTTTCCTGGCGCATAAGGGCCGACTTTTCCCAACTCTGACAAAAATCGCACCAAGTTGACAACTTCCTGCCGGGTAAGGGAATCAATCAAGCCCTCGGGCATGAGGGATTTTCCATTCTTCTGTTCCTCGATTTTTTTCAGGGGAATGGTTACCAACCGGTCCTCGGCATCCCGCAATACCAATTCGCTTCCATCCTGCCGAACCTTGATGCCATTGAAAACTTTGCCGTCATCCGTGGTTACCACCAGAGCATGGTAGTTTTCCTTGATGGCCTTGTTGGGGTTGTAAAGAGATTCAATGAGATAATCGATCTGGGCACTGGCACCAATGCTGGTCATATCCGGTCCCACCAAACCACCTGCCCCTTGAATGGCATGGCATTTCATGCATGCAAGTTCTTTCCTGCGAAACACAAGCTCACCCTGCGCTGCATCTCCCTTGGAAACAATCTCCGCGGTCATTTGCTGAAGCTGTTCCTTGGAAAGGTTGCGGTCCATGGAACCAAGCTTGCCGGCCTTTTCCAGAGCACCGACCAAAGATGTCACATTTTGACCGGAAGCTTTAGCCTGCCTGATACCGATCTTTGCCACATCCGCTGGAACCGTTGCATTAGCCATGGAGGCGGCCAATGGTGCAACTCCATCCTTCCTTCCCAGAAAAGCATCAAAAACTTTAGAAATTGAGGAGGCTTCCTGGTTTAGGGAAATGAACCTGGACATTTCAGAGGATGCCACCTGTGGGTTCATGGAAGCCAGGGCTACCATAGCCTGGGTTTTCACAGGAAGAGATTTTTCATCCGCGGCATTCAAAAGCTTGGTCAAGAGCTGTTCGGATTTTGCCCCACCCAGAAGACCTATGGCCTCTATGCAAGCTGAGCGAATTTCCACAGATTGATTGGCAGACAGCGCGGTTTCCTCAAGAAGCTTTCTTGCCGGCTCGATCTTCCACATACCTAGCAGCCTGGCGGCATTTTCGCTTCTGGAATCCGCTGATTTTGCCAGCAAGGCTTCCAGCTTGCCAGTTTGTGGCTGGGCACGAAGCTGGCGTGATTTGCTGGTATCCAGCAATATTGCCAACAGGCTGTTCCCGCCATTTGCATTCGCACTTTCCACGGCTTTGGCAGCCACTATCGCCAATTCTGCAGGCGAACCAACCCTGGCCAGATGGGCCAAAGCGCCCTGTAGCGAACCTGCCGGAATCTTGCCCTGTTGGATAAGGTCACCAAGTTTGCGGGCCATTTCTGGGGTTCCAACCGCCTGAAGCGCATAAACCAGGCGATCTGATTTTCCACCAAAAGTCATCTCACCCTTGGTAAAGGCATTCACCCAAGCATCCTGAATTTCTTGCAAGCAAAGCCACAAACCATATTCCAAAAACCGATCCATGGGTTTGTCCAAGACGGACAGCGCCGTTTCTGCAGCATCCTTGTTCGCGAACAATCCCAAAGCGCGAACTGTTTCAAGCCTGGTTTGGGGATCAGAATCATTCGCGCGCTGCTTGATCAAATCATAAGAACTGGAAATCTTGTTGCGCCACATTGCGGCAACACGAACCGCCGCAGCCCGAACATGGGGATCCCTCGCTTCCAGCAACTCTTTCAACAAAGGTTCATTCACTTCATTAACCGCAAGGAAAGTCCAGAGTGCCTCCAGCTTTAACGGTTCATTGCCTTTGGAAATACCATCGGCCCATTTTTTAATATCCGGAAGGACTTTCTGAGCGCCCCTTTCAACAAGCACCCTTCTTCCCATGTGTCTGGTCCACATTTCCGGTTCAGACATTCGTTGGAGAATTGTGTCATTGGATTCATCATCAAATTTTGGCCTTTGCACCAAGGGCCTGTTTTTTGCCGTTACCCTCCAAATCCTTCCATGGGTTTTATCGCGCCTGGGGTCGCGAAAATCCACTTCACCATGCTGAATAATTGGGTTAAACCAGTCGGCGATATAAATGGCGCCATCGGGCCCCTGTTTTACATCCACGGGCCTAAACGCGGGATGGTTGGTTTTAATCACCTCGGGTTGCTGGCGTGAAATGTAACCGGATCCATCCTGTTCAAGCACAAATCTGCAAACACGGTGGCCACGAAAATCATTCGTTACAAACGATTGCTGCCAATCGTCCGGCAAATGCCTGCCCGATAAAATTTCCAATCCGCAATGCTTGGGGCTACCAGGGTTCAATCCCTGAATAATACGCTTGGCCCCCACCGCGGTCACATAGTAACCACGGGGTACCACATAATTGATTCCTTCCCCGCCGGCACCATCCGTGGCAAATGACTGTCCCCATTTATCAAAGTGATGTCCCCATGAATTGACCAAGCCACGCATGATGATATCAAGTTCCAGAGTATCCGGCCTAAGTTGCCAGATACCGCCACCACCAAGCCGCTTTGGGCCATAAGGTGTCTCAAGGTGGCTATGAATGTAAATGGATTGATTGAAGTATAAAAGCCCATCCATGCCCCATCGAAGGCTATGAACCATATGGTGTGTGTCTTCGGTGCCAAATCCGGAAAGAATTACCCTTCTCTTGTCCGCCTTGCCATCACCATCGGTATCGGAAAGGTGAACCAGATCGGTACTATCCACCACATAAACGCCACCATCTCCCGGTGCAAGACCCGTGGGAATAAGAAGGCCGTCCGCGAAAACAGTTGTCTTGTCTGCCTTGCCATCACCATCGGTATCTTCCATGATCAGGATCTTGTCCTGATTTGGCTGGCCGGGCAACACTTGGGGATATGTGGAACTGCAAGCAGCCCAAAGCCTGCCCTTGGTGTCAAAGCAAATCTGAATCGGCTTTGCCATTTGCGGGTCACCCGCAAACAGGTTTACCTCGAACCCCTCTGCCACTTGGAAAGATTTTCGCTCATTTTCCGGATCAATATCAACCTGCAGTGGTGCGTTTTTTTGGGCCCAGGCAAAACTGGAGGACAAAGCAAGCAGACATGGGAGTAATTTTTGAAACATGGTTTTCATTATTGAATCTCCGACCATTCATAAGTGCGTTGCAAAGGTTGTTTCAGCTTGGATATTTCCTCTTCATGGGATGCCACAATAGGGTCAAACTGTGGAATCTCGCGGGCATTTTGTCCCTGTTCGTGTTTTCTGAAACCAAAGAGATAGGTTTCATTCTGCGGACGCCAGCGATGGAAGAACTGCCGGTTCTTTTCCTGTATCTTTTTTCGAAGGGCTTCCACCTGTGCATAGTCAGGACTTGAGGGAATCGCAATACCCTTGGCCCAATCCTGTGCGGAACCCCGCGCAACCTCTTTGCCATCAATCTTCAAAAGGTATTTGCCTTGCTTCAAGCCGCTGGCAACCACCTTCCTTGTTCCTTCGGTGCTTTTTGGATCCAATGGCGCTGGCAACATGGCATCCTGCACTTTCCAAGCCATTGCGCCTGCTTTCTCCACCTTGCAACCACCCGTCTTCAAACTTCCATCCGCAAGATTCAATTCCAGCAACCATTCATCCTTGCGAAGTTGAAAACCACGGGCTAATTCCCTGCTGGAACGCAAGTAACCCATACCGGTAAAATGAAGGGTATTATCGGTGTAAAGCAGTTTGTCCTTCGCGAAGTTAGTCTTGGATATGGAATAAAGATCCAGCACCGGACATTGAAAACTTGCAGCCATCTCGCGAATCTGGTTGGAGTACTTTTCCAAATCTTGATTGTGTTTAGCAGGGTCGGGGAAAGGCCCTGAAATTTTTTCCTGCTGCCAGGGGGTTAGCAGCATGGACCGACCACGATAGGCGGTACTTTCCGTTAGCAATCTTTCAAAGCCGGAACGAAAAGCCCCTAATCCATCGTCGGAATCAAAAGATTCATTCTGGCCATAGGCAAAAAGGGTTACTGTTGGGCTAACAGCCTTGATGTTTTCCTGCAACTTTTTGTACCCATCCGCCACGGAACCAAAACCCGCCCGGGAATGCCCTTGCACCGTGTCACCGCTCCATCCGAGGTTTCGGAAACGGATTTTAAGAGATGGAGTTCGGCGGGTAATCTCGGTTTCCCAATAACCTTCTATTTGTTCCAGTTCTATCATGGTGGCGCCCACAAAAGCGACCATGTCACCATCTTTTAATATTATTTGTTGTTGCGACTGCATCAAAACTGTCATGCAGCCCAAGGCAAGAATATTCAACATCAAAGTCTTCTCCGACCATGGCAGAATGATTCCAATTCAGGAAATCATATTACCACAGGAAAAAGTCTTTGTCGTCAATCCTTCAGGCGAATTGGTTTCTTTCTTTTTGCGGACTTTTCAGATTCTACTGGGTGATCCAGTGCAGGCGAAAGAACACCCGGTGCAAGCATGACACCTGCCAATATTCCCACTCCCCGCAACAGTTCCTCATCAGCAGATTTGCGGTCTGCCAACCCAACCCATTCCGAGGTTTCAAAGTAAAAATCAGAATCCCCAAGTTGGTTACCCGTAATCAGATCGGCATGGTTTTCAAGCGGGTCAGAGGCAAACTCAAAATCAATTGCCAGGCCACTTTGGGCCATGGCAACGAATTCCTGGTCCACCATTTCCCCATTTGCTTCCGCTATTTGGGTTGCGGGATGAACCGCCGAAGCATCCGCCTTGGCGGGTTTCTGGTTTATTCTGGCTGTCACTAAATCAGTAAGCAGATCACCGACCTTTGCAACCGATTCTTTGGCTTCCTTAAGAACCAGATCCGTGGTCTTTTCAAATGACTTTTCCAAAGCCTGTTCAAATTCTGATGGAACAACATCCGGAATCGCCTTGTCCACAATACTGGCAATCTGCTTCAGGGTCGCCTGCTCGGTTGTAATGGAGGTTTGTACTGCATCCATGGTTTCGCTATAGGATTCAGAAACCGTGGTAATGACAAAAACACCAACCTGCGCCAATTTGACTGCGGCGGAAACGCTACCGGGGGCGTTTTCATTCTTGTTCTCCACAAGCAGGTCATTTCCGGTTCCATTTCCGCCCGGGACAAATTCCGAAGCAAGCGCGCCTTCATCCGCGCCACCTGTTGCGGAACCACCACCACCCAAGGCAAGACCTGCAAGACCTTCCGCTGCCCCTTCAAACACAGAAGAAATCGAATTTCCAGCCCTAGAGAGGGCATTTAATAGCGATGAATTGCCACCAGACCTTCCACCACCAGATGAGGAACCGGATGAAGATGAACCACCTTCGGAAACCGAGGATGAATCACCAGAATTAGATCCGTTTCCGATTCCACCATTGTTACCACCATTGCCACCGCCGTTATTGTTTCCACCGCCACCGTTATTTCCACCACCATTCGATTGTGGGGTGAAGTCCAAGACAAGTTGCATACCGGATTTTGGAACACTTCCGCTGGCTATTCCCGTAGAAGATGCTCCACCACTTACTGTCGGATTGATAACTTGCCCGCTTGCAGTAACCATGGTTGCGCCAGCCAATACCTGCCCACTTCCCACACCGGTTAGCTGCAAGTTGTATTGGGATGCCTGGGCACCAGAGACAACCACCATGTCTAGCGCACCCTTGGAAGAAAGGCTGGCAGCAGAGTTTTCGATAACAGAACTTCCACCGGATGAGCCTACCGCACCACCAGAACCACCAAAGCTGAAATCCACGGGATCCAGCCAAATAATAATGTAGTCCTGGTCCAGGGTTCCACCCATGGAAGCTATAAATGTTGCAACCAGCTTTTCAGTAATCGACTGGCTGATTTCATTAATATCAGCGCCCTCCTCGGCGTCGGCGACAAGCTTTGCAAACTGGTCAGATAATTCATTGGCAGTATTATCAATTACCGATGAATCCACCGGCCTTGGAGATCCAGAATTACCAGAGGATTGGACATTATCTATTTGAAGGTCGTAACTACCCTGGGAACCGTTCACCCCGGCAACCTGGACATAGAACTCATCCGATGCGGAAACCGCAAATCCAATGGTGACCTCGCCACCAGCATTTTGTGCGCTGGAACTTGCAACCTGGATTATTTCCCCACCCCTGGAAACGAAAGCTTTCACACTACCTTGAAACGCCGAGCCGGCATTAAGGGTGATGCTGATATTTCCTGTGATATCCGCAACACCACCAAGGGTATCCACATCCCCACTGAATTGAATTCCAGCGCCCGTCAGGGAGTAAGAACTTGAATCATCCAACAGGAACGCATAAGCCTGGTCGATAGTATCGCCGAAATCATCAGTGACTACCGCGCCCAGATAACTGATATCTACTTGGTAATCACCCGTGTTTTCGCCATAGCCAGCCGCCCGTACATAGATGACGTCTCCCTCCGCAAGATTCAAATCCAGAGCACTATTGGAGGACGAGGAAGACTCATCGTCATTCCTTGCGAGCAAACGGCCATCTACTGAATAGACTTCCAGGGTTGTATCCTCAATGCCGTTGTTTGATGCGGACGCAACCCTGATTTCGTATCTTCCGGATTGGGTGACAGAAACCTTGTAAAAATCTGCATCACCCTTGGTTTCTATGGAACCCGTCGCGGAACCAACCAGGGTATTGGCAGGCGTGGAACTGGAAACGGCAAGGGAAAGGTTGGAGGCATCTGCAATCGTGCTTCCAACATCATCCGCAACCGGCATTACCACAATAAAGTAATCACCCGTGGTACCCTTGGAACCGCTTACTTTAAGAAAATACTTCTGGCCTTCCACAACCTGGATGCTCAGGTAACTGTCCGTATCGGTTGAGGAGATGTTATTGTTGTAATCAATCAGGATCTGGCCGGTGGAGTCATAAGCAAAAAGATAGGTGTCAAGTTCACTGCCATCCTCGGCACCCAGATAAACATCAATGGTTCCAGAATTGGTTGCTGTAAATGCAAAGACATCATCATCCGTAGTGGTGCTGATGGTACCAAATTCCACGGCAAAGTTTTCATCCACATCCAATTCGGTTGCATATGCTCCAATCAGATTAGAATGGTCATCTATTTCCAACCTTGCCCAAACACGGTAGGCACCTGTGCTAACCTCATCGCCAGATGTCTGAATATAGAAGGTTTCGCCCGCATTCGCATAAACAGCCGTAAAGCTATTCAGACCTTCCCCACTGTCATCATCTTCTGCAATCAGTTCAAAATTAGAATCATAAATATAGAGATGGCCATCCAAGCCGCTACTGTTGATGGCATTCAAACCAAAATTCAGGATCCCATCGGATTCCACGGTAATCTTGAACAGATCCCTGTCGCCTGCAGAAACGATGTCGGCTTCGGATCGTGTTTCAAGGTTGGAATCCAAGGTCAGAACAACGGCATTGGCAATGTTATTTCCAAATCCATCAGAATCTGACGGGGTCAGGTCCTGCAATGTGATGCCATATTTCCCGGTTGATCCGGAATCGCCAGTAACCTGGATATAATAGACCTTACCGGCAGTAACTTCAAACACCGTGGCACTGTCGGTAGTGGACCTGTCCGCATCATTATTAGAGGCAATCATTTTGCCATTCGCATCGTAAACCGAAACCGAGGTGTCTAACGAGCTGCCCACAACCTTGTACGCCAGCAACTTGACAGGGCCAGACTGGACAGCAGTAAAGGTAAATGCGTCCACATCGCGAGATGCTTCAATGTTCAAATTCTGGCCAGTCAAAATCGCAGAATTATCGGTTCCGGAAAGTGTTAATACACCAACAGGCAAACCGGTGGCTGTGTCGTTATAGGCATTGGCAAAGAAATCCACGACGCTTACCGGTGTTTCCACCTTAAGTGTGTAATCACCCTCGGTGCCATTGGCACCATTAATGCTGACATAAACCTTTTCACCCTTGGTGATAAAAGGCAATGCAAAGGTGGCCTTTCCAGCAATCGCAGAACTGGAGGCAAGGACAGTTTTTCCATCCGATGCAAAGACCTGAAGGTTCGGGGCCAGGGCAGAACTTGCCCCGGGTGTAACAGTAATTTCAAAACGGCCCGTGTCATTTGAAATGAACTGGAATACATCGAAATCGGCAACTCCTGGCATCGTTGCCTTTATTGCCTTTGCTTCCGTGGCACTCTGTGTGGATTTCCCATTCACCACAACTGGAGAATTGAAAAGAAGTGATGTGGCGCTGGTATCCGGTTTGTTAGCCGCATCATCCACGGGTAGTTCACCGGTCTTTAGCGTATATCCAACCCTGTTGGCATCCTGCAGACTGCCAGAAACCGTCAGGAAGAATGAATCACCAACCGTTCCATCCAAAACAATAAGGCTGCCAAGGCCTTTGCCACTATCTTCATCACTGGCAATAACCTGACCGGAAAGGCTTGTGATGGTCAGTTTCGGATCAAACTTGGCATCGTCACTGGATTCAACAGAGAAAAGAGTGGTTCCCGATGTATTCAGGGTAACCTTGAATACATCCACATCGCCGCTGTAATTCATAAATGCATTGGTATTGCTGATATTACCAGCATCAAGCAATACATTGGCCGCAGTTGTGCGGGTATTCCCAATATCATCGGTAACCACCCTGGTTCCAAGAATATAGGAACCTGTGCTACCCGAGGAACCCGATGCCCAAATCAGCAGCGACTTGGTTTCACCTGCCTCAACATCCAATTCCACAAGAGAACCCTTCTGGGATGCTGCATTCCATGATATTCCATTGTCTTGGGAAACAAACATGCCGGACACCAGCGCGCTTCCAGAAGCTGGGGACATGAGAATTTGCAACTTGGAAAGATTACCGGTGCTGTTGCTATAGGAATAGGAATATAGGTCTGTATCCCCGGCAAGTTCAATTTTACCCGTGGTACCGCCTGCAGGCAGGGGGACTGAGGAATACATTGGCATGCCATTCGAAGTTCTTGCCAGACTGGCCACATCATCTGACTGAACTGTAATGTTGTAATTTCCTGTAAAGGTTCCAACTTCACCAACTTTTACAAAATAAGTTTCACCCACGGTTGCATTCAGGTTAACAATCTGCTTCGAGGCACCAATTGGCCCCAATGTTGAAAAAACATTGGCAGTAAGCAAATTCCCGTTGGAATTATAAACTGCAAAGCTTGGCTGGCTGAGAAGACCAAGGTTACGATCCCTGTTTTCAACAAGAATTGAAAGCAATCCGGATGATGGGGCTGAAAGTGAATAAACATCCGCATTCCCCGCCACAGGAATAAAGTTTGTTGCCTTTGCCACTCCGTTAACGAACTGCAAGGCTGCCTGGGAGGAAATCGTGAAAGAGTAATCTCCGGTACCGCCTGCCTCACTGGATACCAACAGGTAATAGGTCTTACCTGCAAGGACATCAAAGGAATTCGATCCATTGAAATCGAGAGAGGCCAACGGTGTGGTGCTTGTTGTGGAGAAGATATTCAATTTACCCGATGTCAGCGTTGTCGCAGCAAAGGATATGTCCACTTTGCCATTTTGAGTAGGGGTAAATTTGAAGGAATCTGAATCCTGGTTATTTTCCAAGGTGCCATTGGTGGTAACAGGCCTGGAACTTACGGATAGCACCGAGGCATCCGCCTGGCTGTCCCCGAAATCATCAGCCAGTTTTTCACCGCCAGTAATTTCCAAGGCATATTTCCCGGTTGTCTTGGCTGGCGACTCTACCTTGATGAAATAGGTCTTTCCGGCAGTAACATTGAAATCCATTTTGCTGGATGTGCCACCACCAGAATTGTCATCAGAAATCAGAAGTTTATAGTTAGAACCCTCCTGGACATAGGCGGTTGCAAAAGGATCAAACTTGCTGGCATCAGCTTTCACTAAAGTTGAAACACTACCGGTGAAAGCTGCCGTAAACTTGAAGAAATCTGCATCATTAGCAATGTCTGCAAATCCACCAAAGGTAGTCTTGGAACCCTGGTTGGCTTCGACCACTTTTGCGGAATCAAAACCCGATGACGCATCCACGCGAATGGTAATCGGTGAAACCAAGGCAGTCTTATTTTCCGGCAGGCCAATGTCTTCGGTTGCATTTACCCTAAGGCCAACTGAAAAATCACCTTCACTGGCACCCGCTGTCGCTAAAACTGTAAATGACTTATTGCCACCTGTTACTCTTTGAAGGTTGGATAAAGTTACAACTCCGGTAGTTGTGAAATCTGCAATCTCAAGTTCATTTACATCCTCGGTAAAGTTTACTTTCAGAACAATGGATCCTTCCGGAGCAACCTCGGCGGGTGGATTAAGAGGAACAATCTTGCCAACTGGAACACCCACGATTGCCATGGGGGTTGTCATTACAAATTCAGAGCCCGGATTACCCGCAACATCTGAATACCCCTGGTAAACAGTAACCCTCGCATTGCTGGTAGTGGTGCCTGCGGTGGGAGTAAATGTGGCGGTATAAACCCTTGGATCAGATGTTGCAGCAAGGTTGCTTAGGGTGCCCCCGGTAGCGCCTACATCGAAAGCATCAAAGCCCTTCGGGGCCTCAGAGAATGTAATGGTGATGTTAGCCTTGGTAGTTGAACCAAGCCTGTATTTGTCAGAGTTGATCGACACCACGGTAGGAGCTGTATTATCAATGGTGTATGTCTGATTTTCATTTAAAGTTGTTGTGTTCACCAGGGCATTGCCAAAGGCATCCAAGATAGTTGCATCGTTCTTCAGGCGAATACCCAGGACACCATCGGTCTTCGAAATTCCACTGACATCCACAGAGTAACTGTCACCTTTTCCGGCAACAAAAAGAGGGCTGGCAACCGTTAAACCGTTGGAAAGAACAAGCTCAAAATCACTGGCATCAACACCGGCAACAATTTCGTTAAAGCGCACATTGAAGGCAACTGCAGAGGCATTGGTATCTGGTGATGATGGTTTGCCCCGGGTAATGAAATCCACCCGCGCAGGCATGGTATCCACAAGTAACTCTGGCAAAAGGCTTGCAACCGTCCCAGAATTTCCTGAAACATCTTCATAACTTCCTTGAAGAAGAATTTTTCCCTTGCCTGTGAAATTGGAATTGGGGGCAAATACTGTGGTATAAACCAGCGGATTGGCACGGGATTGAACCAGCGCCCCGATGGTACCACCTTCAACAGCAAGGTCTGTAGAATCAAACCCTGTTACTGTCTCGCTAAAGGTAATGGTAATAGTGGATGTCTGGCCTGCGGCTAATTTTTGGGAATCTGCCGAAATCAAAGCCGTTGGGGCAAGGGTATCTATGGAAATCGGTTCAGATAGGCCGGGAAGGCCCGTCGTTCCCGCAGCATTAGTATAACCATTACTTACTGATACCGAACCTTTGCCAGAGAAGTTGACTGCTGGGGTGAAGGTTGCTGTGTAAACTGTGTTGGAAGATTTGGTTAAACCAGTAATGTTTCCACCCACAGCAGAAATATCCAAAGCATCAAAGCCAGTGGGAGCCGTGGAAAAATTAAAGGTAATGACCGCTGTTTGTCCAGGATTCAGATTGCTGGTGCTGGATGTAATCGCAACTGCAGGGGATGAAGTATCGACAATCCATGACACCTGGGCATTTGCAACCAGCGAATTACCAGCAAGATCCGAAATACCAGACCCAGCCGAGTTCAATGAAAACAAATAAGACCCTTGGGCCGAAGTATTCAATCCGGAAATGGTATAGTTGGATCCACTTCCACTGATGCCAACTCCTGCCAATGAAACCAAATTACCGTTAAAGTTTAAACTCAGGTCAGAGACATCCAATCCCTGCACCAATTCGGTAAAGCCAAGTTCCAAGCTGTTTACGGCTGTATTTCGAGGAGTGGCAATCTTGGCAAAATTTGCCACGGGAGCAGAAGTATCTACTGCAATCTTCAAGACATTGGAGGGCTGATTCTGGTTGCCAAACGAGTCGGCAAATTTGCCGGCATCAACTTTTATGAATGCAGTTGCCGAGCTATTAGCTGAAGGAGTAAAGACAGCGGTGTAAACCAGACCGTTTCCAGAGGTAACGCCGGCAAAATTGGAAAGCGTACCCCCGGCAACAGAAACATCCGCAAAATCAAAATCGGCACTTGCCTCACCAAGGTTAAAGGTAATTAGTGCCGTTTCCCCAATTTTAAGAGAAGATGAATCAGATGATATTTCCACGGTGGGCAAAGTGGTATCAATCAAAATATTATCAACAGTGATGGACTGCCTTCCCATATTACCAGCGGCATCCGTAAAGTTGGAACCAACCACGATTTTTCCGGTGGTTGTGCTGTCAGCGAAGGGGGTGTACAGTGCCGTAAATTGTTTCTTATTAAGTAGATTCTGTGTCAGCTTGCTGAGGGTTCCACCTTCCACGGTGGTGAAGTCGGCATAGTCAAAATTGAAGGGAGTTTCAGAGAAGTCCAGCGTAATGTTTGCAGTTTCACCAGCCTTCAATTTGAAAGTACTCGTGCTCATGGATACGGAAGGCAAAACAGTATCCAATGTAAATTGAAGATCAGAAGTGGCCGCGCCCTTGTTACCAGCCAGGTCAACCTGTCTTACCCTAACAAGCTTTGCGCCATCGTTGTTTACTGAAAATGAATTTCCAGTTGCAACAAATGTCCATGTTTTACCGGCATCAAATGAGTATTCGAAGCTTGCATTGGTTTCCAAACCAGAGACTAAAATCTTCCCTTTATTGGTAATCTTGTCCAATACACTTACCCCGGTGTCCGCTTCCAATCCGATGGATGGGACAGAAGGTTCCACCGTATCCAGGACAAAACCAAACTCATTTACAGCTCCCAGATTTCCCGCGGCATCCGTCTGCCTGACAAAAAGGGTTTTTGCCCCATCATTTTTGAAGGCAAATGTATTTACAATCCCAGGATTCCAATTCACACCACCATCATTGGAATATTCCCACTTGGCATTATTCTCAATGCCGGAAACCACAACAATTCCTGCCGAGGTAATGTTGTCGTTATTGTTAATCCCGGTATCGTTGACTAGTCCTACGATTGGGGGCAGTGGCGGAAGTGTATCAATGCTTATAGGGGTGGCCAAAGCTGCCACCAAACCAAAATTACCCGAAGGATCAGTGTAAGAGTTTGGTTTAAATCCAACCGTACCTGCAATGTTACTATTTGCCGTTGGCGAGAATTTAGCCGTGTAATTGGTTCCACTTCCCACAAGGTCGGAAAGCGTGCCACCTGTAACATTCAGCGAGGAAAGACTGAAGCCTGTTGGCACCTCACTAAAGTTGAAACTGATGTTTGCGACTTCACCGGATTTCAACTTCTTGACATCAGAGTTTATGGAAACAGATGGATTTTCCTTGTCGTGAATGTTCACAACAAATGGTTTGTTTACAGTGGCGGTACCATCCGAAATCGTCAGGGCAAAATGATCACTGGCATCGCCAGACAAACTGTCAAGCTGATTCTGATTCGGGGCATAAGAGTATTTGCCAGTTGCAACCTCGATACTCAGGATTCCATACTGGCCAGCCAAAGTCGCATTTCCATTGTTTATGACAACCCCTTGGCCGGCAATTCCATAAACAAGAATGGCATTTGCATCTGCATCAGATGCAGAAACGGTTCCAGTGGCATTTTCAAAAACATCGGCTGCATTGGTGTTCTTGTAAAGCACGGGATCTATGTTCAAAACAATTGGCGTATCGTTGCTTGCAACCAGCCTGATTTCCAACGGAGCCTGGGTTGTGACAATGCTATCGGACACCCCGAAAGTAAAAATCTCGGAAGTATTTGCTGTAAGGGCATTAATCACCACATTGTTTGGCGTAAAGGTATAAGCACCGGTGGTGGTATTTAAAATCAAGGTTCCATAGGTACCAACCGCGGTTGCAAACCCAGCAACGGCATTCACACCAGTAATGCTGTAGGCCAATGTCGTGTTTGCATCGACATCTGCAGCAACCAAACTACCTTTAATCACCCCAAAAACATCCGCTGCAGGTGTATCCGTAATAGTGATAAGTGCTGGGTTCTGCAGCGTTGGCGTATCATTTGCCGAAATCAGATTAACCACCAGGCTGGCATTGGTTGTCGCCAAGCCATCAGATACCCCAAAAACAAATGTCTCGGACGCATTCGCAGAAAGTGCATTTATTGCTGCATTGTTTGGCGTAAAGGTATAAGCACCCGTGGCAGTATTCAGAACCAGAATTCCGTAGTTGCCAACCTTGGTAGCTATTCCACCAAATTCATTCACACCAGTAATGCTGTAGACTAATGGCCTGTTTGCATCAACATCCGTTGCCACCAGACTACTGCTGATTGCCCCAAAAACATCCGTTGCAGATGTATCCGTAATAGTGATAGGTGCTGGGGTTTGAAGGGTAGGAACATCATTTACTGCAATAACATTGACCAGCGAGGTGATTCCAGAACCAATGCCTACGGAAACTTTAATATTCCGAACCGCACCATCAAATCCTTCACCGTTGGAATGATGGGCAGATCCAATTCGAATTGTCTTGTCTGCAGGGTTAAGCGAACTGGTTGTAGTAACAGATTTAACCAGGGATCCTGCTGCATAGACACTAAGTGTGGCGGTATTTCCGGTATTCGTATACGTTATTTTGACAGGAACAAACACCCCATTGGTATTGGATGTTCCAAACACATCAATCTGGTTAAAATCAAAACCTTTTACATAAACCGAATCACTTCGAAGAGTACGTATCAAAACACCGTCGGTGTAGTTTCCGTAGGAGAAAAGAGTATTAAGGCCATTCGAACTGTTCATCCTGTATTCAGCTTCGAAGGACCAATTTTGACCCAGATCCATTGAGATGGTGTAAGGGTTACTTCCGTCGGCATTTAATGTGTAAGCAGAACCCGTCAGATAAGAGGCACTTACCCCTGCACCGTTATCGCTAGTCAGGATCCCATTATTTGCATTGCTTGAATTAACATCAGATACAACCCAAGTTATCGTGCGGTTGTTCCTGGTGTTGTTAAGAGTGGGATCCTCGCTGGTGCTGGAATATGTAACAGAGCGCAAAGCCTGCTGATATTGGGCCACAGTCGCCGTACCGGACAGGGTAAGAATACCCGTCTGGCCATTGAAAACACCCGTGATACCATTCTGATTGGTAAAACCCAACACATCACCAGAAACTATCTGCTCAATCTTTACGGTAGCTCCGCTGATTTGGGTGTCATCCACATCGGCGATAACAATACCGGCAT
>JBEGQX010000139.1:0-11817 GCA_041180805.1 Planctomycetota bacterium | reverse complement strand
TCGATGTTCACATCCACGGTGGGGTATTCCAGTGCCTGGTGAAATTGAACATCTTTCAAGCCTGGAATTGCCGCCATCTTGTCGCGAACCACCTGGGCATAAGCTTTCACATGATTCAGGTTGGGGCCATAGACAACAATTTCAACTGGTGTGGGGGATCCAAAGCTCATCACATTGGATACCATGTCGCCTGGTTCAAAGCCGAAGGAAATGTTGGCAGAGCGTTTGCGAGCTTCGTCAGCGGGTACGCCACGGGCTTCAATCACGCCTGCAAGCCAGGGCGCAATTTCCTTGGGAAGCATGGTGCGCATCTTTTCACGGAATTGTGCCAGGGAGACCCCGCTGCCTTCCTTCAGTGCCATGCGCAGCATGCCATCATCCGGCCCACGCATGAGAAGGATCATATTGTTAAGTCCAAACTGTGGCGCGATCTGCCCCACATAACCGATGCTGATTTCGATGTTTTTTTGCCCCACCTCACGCTCGATGATCTCCAGAATTTTCTGGCCCATCATGCGGGTGATCTCAAAATTGGTGCCGGGGGGAGGCCTGAAGCGAAGCACAAATTGCCCTGAATCGATCTTTGGGAAAAGTTCCTGGCCGATGCGTGATCCGAAAAAGACAATCGCCAGGCCTGCTACTCCCACATAGGCGGGAACCACGATCCATCTCAGCGAAACAATCCATCCCACCAGTCTTTCGTAAGCTGCCTCCACACGATCAAAAAGGGTTACTTTATGGTGCCCCTCATCTTCATGGTGCTTCAGCAGCCAAACGCTCATGACTGGAACGAAGGTGCTGGATAGCAGGTAGGATGAAATCATGGCAAAGCCCACACCAAGGGCCAAAGGCATGAAAAGGCTGCGAAGGGGATCTTCCATGATGAAGGCTGGAATGAATACCGAAAGAATGCAGAAGAGCGCCAGAAGGCGGGCGACGGCGGTAATCTGGTTGCCCCGGCGAACCGCCCGGGCAAGGGTTATTTTTCCACGCATTTGGGCGTGAATATTCTCGATTTCCACGGTGGCCTCATCCACCAAAATACCAATGGCCAGTGCCAGCCCGCCAAGGGACATGATGTTGATGCTGTTGCCCGTAATATAAAGGCCGAATAGCGAACCCATTAACGCAAGCGGAATATTGCAAACCACCACGATCACGCTGCGAAAATCACCAAGGAACAGAAGGATCATCAAGCCGGTAAGTGATGCGCCAATAAGACCTTCCGTGCCCACACTTTTGATCGCCGTGATGACTGTGGGGGATTCATCAAACTGGAAGCTGATGCTGACATCCTCCGGAAGTACCGCCTTGAAATAGGGCATGGCATTCTGGATGTTGGATACCACGGTCAGGGTGGAGGCAGTATCTTTCTTGATGATGGGCAAATACACGGACTTTCTTCCATCCACCAGCGCATAGCCATAATTCACATCAGTGGAGTCGGTGATCTTGGCGACATCGCGTATGTAAACATTCATTCCCATCTTCAGCGGGATGTTTCCTATTTCCTGAATGTCTCTCACCATCGCGTTAGTGGGCACCATGGGCATCTGATCTTGGATGTAAATATTGCCCGCGGGAATCACCACATTGCCTGTCATGATGGCCTGAACGATATCTTGCGGTGAAAGGTTATAGGTGCGCAGTTTGTCCGGGTTGACATTCACCAGGATAGATCGCACATTGGGCCCGAATGGAGGTGTGCCAATCGTACCTGGAACATATTTTTGCACCAGCGGCCGGATAAAGTTCTGGGCGTAGTCTCCCACAAGACCAAGCGGGGTCTTTTCGCTTTTCATGACCAGGTATCCAACGGGCACGCTACCGGCATCCATCCGCATGATCAGTGGCGGCAGTGTTCCGATGGGCATGACGGACATGGCGCGTTGCGACATGGCGGAAACCTGTGCCATGGCAAGTCCCATGTCGGTTCCCGGGAAAAACGCCAGCTTTACCATCGCCACCTGTTGCAGCGAACTGGATTCGATGGAAGAAACCCCATCCACATATTGAAAGTAAAGTTCAAACTGGTTGACGATCAACCCTTCCATTTGCTGGGGGCTCATGCCACCGTATTGAAGGTAAACGTAGATGCGGGGCATGTTCAACGGCGGGAAAATGTCCACCCGCATCTTTGCCAGGGCCAGGGTTCCGCCTCCAAGCAATGCCACCACCAGCATCATCATGGTGATGGGATGTCGCATGGCAAATACAATGGGATTCATGATTGAGTCTTTCTTTAAGGTTGAATTGCACCTGAAACTGATATAATTTCAACCCGTCCTTCTCTCCTTTAATCTATTGGGAACTAATCCATGCGCAACAAAGCCAGAAGAACTTTCATGGGCCAGAATCTCGCAGCGGGGGCTGGCCTTTTCCTTGCTGGCACCGCCCGGGCAAAAGCTGAAGATGTGCTATCCATTGGTTTCATAGGGCCAGGGGGTATGGGAACCAACCACCTGAAACTTCTGGTTCAGAGGAAGGATGTGCGCATTGATTACCTTTGCGAACCGGATGCAAATCGCCTTGCCTCAGCCGTAAAGGTTGTGAAGGATGCGACAGGAAAAGAGCCCAAGGCGGTTAAAGACCTCAGGCAGGTATTGGACGATAAGTCCATCCAGGCAGTCTGGATAGCCACTCCGGACCACTGGCATGGTCCCGCAACCATCCTGGCATGTGATGCTGGCAAACATGTCTATGTCGAAAAACCTTGCAGCCACAATATTCGTGAAGGCAGGCTGATGATTGAGGCAGCCCGTAGAAATAAACGGATAGTCCAGGTGGGAACCCAATCACGAAGCAGTGACCATATTATGGAGGCCATGAAAAGAATTCAGGCAGGTGCCATCGGCGAGGTACTTGTTGCCAAAGCATGGAACAGCCAGCTTCGCAGGGATATTGGCAAACTAAAACCATCTAACCCACCCGAAGCGCTGGACTACGATCTTTGGGTTGGCCCTGCAACCATGAGGCCTTACCAGGCGAATATGCTTCCGGGCATCTGGCGTTGGTGGTTTGAATTTGGCACCGGCGATGCGGGTAATGATGGCGTACATGATATCGATATTGCCCGTTGGGGTCTGGGTGTAAACCAGCATCCATCCGTGGTATCAGCATTAGGTGGGAAGAATTTCTTCCAAGATGACCAGCAATTTCCAGATACCATGTATTGCACCTTTGAATATCCTGCCACCAGTTCCAAGGGCACCACCAAGCAGTTGATTTACGAACACCGCATCTGGTCGCCCTATGTGCAGGAAGGCCATGAGAATGGAAACGCATTCTATGGGACCAAGGGTATGTTGATTTTAGGCAAGGGTTCCGGTTGGCAGATGTTTGGACCCAAGAATAAGTTGATGGAGGAAATGAAGGGCCGTTTTGATTTGCCTGCCCATCACCAGAACTTCCTCGACTGCGTTCGTTCCGGTAAGATGCCCAACGGCGATATCGCAGAAGGGCACCTTAGCGCCGCTCTTGCCCATTTGGGGAACATTGCGATTCGCACGGGCAGAATGTTTCATTTTGATCCGGAAAAGGAATTGGTTACAGATTCGCCGGAAGCGAACAAACTGGTCAGGCGAACCTACCGCGAAGGCGGCCACTGGGCCATACCCAAGGGGGTATGATTTCAACCAAAGGCACCGTGATTACTTTTGGATAATTGCCTTGATGGATTCAGCGACCTGTTTACCCAGCAGTTCGTAGCCCTCCGCATTGAAATGCACATCCTTCGGGTTTTGTACCTTTGCCAGTTGCGGGGAGATAAACCCGAACAGGTCATCCGTTGATATGCCTTCTTTCTGCATGATTTCAGAGGCGATGCGGTTTTTCTCGACAATGGCCTCGCTGGCGGCGGGACCATCCTTCGTGTCAGGGGGAATGGGAGTGGTGCTGGCCCAGACAACCTTTGCGCCGCTGGCTTTCATCCGAGCAACCAGGGTTTCCATGCGCTGCTGATAATCCAGGGGTTTTGTGGCACGGTCGTGAATGCCGAAATTAAAATGAATGACATCCCACTTGCCTTTACCCAGCCAAATGTCAAGTTTTTTGATGCCATTGGCAGTTGGCCCGCAATTCTCGGGCGCACGGTGAACATTGGCGATGCCCTTCAAGTTTTTCCGTGCCGCCAGTGTGTAACCGCGGGAAACCGAGTCGCCGATTAAAAGCACCCGTGGCAGCTTCGGGTCATCCTCGACAAAATCCCACGCGTTGGAAACACCGCGCACCTTTTCCTGTTTGTGGATGGGAAGGTAGAAAGATCCCAGGTTTTCCTCCAGTGTTTTCTCCCAGGCCTGGCGTTCCGGGGAAAGTGATTCTTTCCATTGCTGGTATTTTTCGTTCACCTGTTTTTCAAGAGCCGCCTTCTTTGCCGCGGCTTCTGATGCGTTGGTTGGTTCTCCCTTGGGTTGACTTGAAGGATTTTGCATTAGCCCTGCAACCATCCAACTTGTCAAAAGGAACAAAGCCCACTTCGAGGCAAATGTCATAACGCATCTTTCATGAAGGATAATCTTGCTTATTGAGCCTTTTTGGCCGCTTTACCTTTTTTGTTGTTGGCTGGTTCATCCACAATGGGATAAAGGGTCTTGGGGTTGGCAACTTCTCCGGCAGGTCTTCTTGCGGATGGTTTGTTACCACCAATTTCATCACTCATCTTGTCGGCCAGTGCTTTCAAACGGGCGACAACTTGAGGGTTTTGTGCCGCCACATTTTCCTTCTCGCCAATATCCTTGTCCAGATTGTAAAGGCGTGGCTGTTTCTCGTTGGATTCCGCTCCCTTGCCCTTGGCGGTAGTGTCTGCCTGTGGGGTGATAGCCAGTTTCCAGGGACCCTGCCTTACTGCCTGCAGGTTGTATCCTGCGAAATAATAGTGGGCTTCACGGGTTGGGTCTTTGGTTTTGCCCAAAAGTATCGGAGAGATGTCCCTGCCATCGATAACAGGATTAGGAGAGACCTTTCCGCCTGCCAGGCTGACCAGCGTGGGAAGAAGGTCGATCGTGCCCGCCACGGTGTCGCAAGTGGAAGAAGCCTGAATTTTTCCAGGCCACCAGGCAATGGTCGGCACCCGAACGCCACCTTCCCAAGTGCTGCCTTTGCCTGAGCGCAATGGACCGGCACTGCCGCCATCGGCTCCCTTTATCAGCCAGGGGCCGTTGTCGCTGGTGAAAATCACCAGTGTGTTCCTGTCTTTTTTTTCGGCCCGAAGGGTCTCAAAGATTTTTCCCACGCTCCAGTCCGTTTCCTCCACCCAATCGCCAAACCTTCCATTGCTGGATTTGCCTTGGAAAGCTTTTCCCGGATGAATGGGCGTATGGACCGCGTTATGGGGCATATACAGGAAAAAGGGAAGATCCTTGCTGTTGCGAATGAAGGATTGTGCTTCCTCGGTGTAGCGTTCCACCAGCTTGGTTTGACCCTCCTCGTTCAGCAGTTCTATGACTTTTTCATCCCTGACCAGTGGCACAACGCGTTCCCCTGATTGGGCCGAACGCTTGATCATGTCATTCGAATAGGGGATTCCCAAATAACGATCGAAGCCATGCCTGGTGGGAAGGAATTCCGGTTGGTCACCAAGGTGCCATTTGCCCACGCAGGCAGTCGCATATCCTTGTTCTTTCATGTATTCAGCGATGGTTTTTTCGTTGGAGTGAATGCCATTTTTCTGGCCGGGGAAGAACACTCCGGGGATGGAAATGCGCGCCCCGTAGCAACCTGTCAGTAACTGCGCGCGGGAAACCGAACAGACCGGTGCGGCATAAAAACTGGTAAGTTTCATTCCTTCCTGTGCCATGCGATCCAGATTGGGTGTTTTTTGTCTGGTTGCCCCAAACGGGCCGATATCCGCGTAGCCAAGGTCATCCATGAAGATGACTACGAAGTTTGGTTTCGAAGTTTGTTCCCGGGCAAAGGAAACATTCCACTGCGCCACCAAAAGCGCAAGGCAAGCAAGAAAGGGAATGCAGAAGCGATTATTTTTCAAAACATGCATATTAACATCCTGTGTAGCCAAGAGAGTCCAGAATTATTGGTTGGGTGTTGCCAGCAGGTTGATTTCAAAGTCATCCAGGGCACGATTGTAGATTCTCACATCACTAAGTTTGCCGCAAAAGAAATCCCCCATGCCTTTGCCGATCCAAAGTGGAGCTGTGTTGGTTAAATCAAAATCACTTGGTGTAAAGAGTGAGGAAACCGCACTTAACTTACCATCCACAAATACCATCAACTGGCCATTGCGCTTCATGGCGCTGACATGGTGCCAGCCATCGGGGAAGGTGGATTCCATGCTTGCAACCCTGCCACATTCCAACGCATGAATTTTTCCCGAGGGCAATGTGCTGCAAAAAAGCTTTCCCTGATGTTCCCCCATGGTCCATGCCCTGCGATATTTCACATCCGGGGTATGGTCAAGGCGGGCGGACTTTACCCACTTGTTAGGGCCTTCGTAGGAATAAACCTCGGCCAGGGGCAGCGTTCCTGCCAGCAGTCGGCCGTTGTATACCGCCATTCCCATCACTTCCAGTTCCTCGCCGAGTCTTCCCATATCCGTCCATTGGTTGATATCTTCAAACCGGTAGACTTTTCCGCTAGGCCAGGTACCGCAAAGTAACTTTCCCTTATAAACCGTGAAAGAATAGGTCTGGGTATTGTCCCCAAGTTGGCCGCAATCGGTCCAGGATTTCCCATCATACCGATAGACCTTTCCACCATCGTAGGAACTGGCGTAGATGAAATCGTTGTACACCGTCAAGGCTTCCACACGCTTGCCATCCGGCACCCCACAATTTACCCAGGCATTGTTTTCGTAGCGGTAAAAACCTGCCGGCTTGTAAAGCGAAGAGGCATAAAGTTGATTGCGATAGACGACCATGCCGCCCACGACCTCAACGCCCGGAAGCTGGCCGCAATCAGTCCAATTTTTGCCTCCCTCGTAGCGGAAGATTTTGCCACCAAGATTGGTGTTCTCGGATTCAGGCAGTGAGGATCCCGCCACCCGGTACTTTCCAGTGCCCGCGTAAAGCTTTCCCTGATAAACCGCCAAGGCGGTCACGGAATTAGATGCATCTAATCTGCCGCAATCCACCCATGTTTTGTCTTTTTCGTAACGATAAACCCTGCCTGTGGCATTTTTGGCGGGTTCGCAAGTGCCCGCGTAAAGGGCCCCATCATGCGTCGCCAGGGAAAACGCAAAAAGTGAATCACCCGGCCTGCCGGAATCCATCCAATCGGATGATTTGTTGTTATCTATGCTGAATTGCAAATGACGGTGATTTGACTGATTTGAAGTGACTCCAGAATGATTCTTGATGGAAAAGCTCAGACCTTTTTTTTTACAACATCATATTGGCAAAGAAGATCACCAGGGTTGTCGCCATGCATGGAATTGGATTGAACCCAAAGCGAGATGGTGAAATCCTGGGTGCCTGTTTTTGGCAGATTATCAGCGGCTATTTCAAAATGGGAACTCCTGCCATCAAAAGATGCCACCTTGGAAGCTTTGCTGAAAAAGTTGTCATCGGTGAAGTTGATACTTGTGCCTTTCAAGACAGTATTTTTTCCAGAAAGATTCGCAGAGTTGTTTTGCAAGCTGGCGTGAAAAACCAAGCCGTTCTTCAGGTCGGCATTAAAGCCGACTTTTTTCACCGGGCCGGCTTCCTTGATAATCTTCTCTGCCTCATCTGCCTTAATCTCTCGAATAAAGATATTGCGCCAGCGAATTTCACCACCATGGGTTTGCAGCATGATGGGGCCCTTCGCGGGCAAAGGTTTCGCGCGATCCCAATAGTTTTCCATGATGGCGCCATCCACCACCAGTTTTTCGTTCAGCCATATCCAGGTTCGCGCGCCAATCTGCCGGATGCGGAATGAATTCCATTCACCAAAAGCTTTATCAGCGACCACCAAAGGATCCCTTCCCGGGGTCTTGGGCGTATTATTGAACAGGCCACCAGAACCCTTGTTCGGATTACGATCCGGGTTTTTCGGATTGCTTGCCTGATTGATATCCCAAATTTGAACCTGTGGGGTCCCACGCAGGTAGATGCCGCTATCCGCCTTTGGAACAGTTTTATAATCGATCAAAAGGTCGATATCGCCGTATTCCTCGCTGGTGGTGGCATAAGGCCCGGTTCCACTATTCACCAATTCGCCATTTTCCACCTTCCAGTGCTTCGCAAATTCATCACGCTGTTTTTTAAGATTGGCCGCCAGCTTTTCATCTTTCAGCTTTACGGATTCATGGGGGTTCCAGCCATACCATCCGGTTAGGTCCTTGCCATTGAAGATGGCTTTGAATCCTGTGGGAGGTTTTGGTTCGGCAGCTTGAGTGGGTAATACCACCACTAAACAAAGGATGACGATGGAAACAATGGTCTTTTTCATGATGGATTTCCTTCAAGGCAGGATAACCTCTGCATTAAAAGCTTATATTGCCAGCCATGCAAACGAAATTTGCCTAATGTGATTTGGGCTTGGCCGCTGAAATAAGGTATTATCAAAAAATATTCGAGATAATAGTTTTAAAGTTTCAAGGACAAACCATCATGAGCAAGCCAAGCTTTATTTTCGATGTACATCTGGACCTCAGTATGAATGCTCTGGAATGGAATCGCGACCTGCGCTGGTCCATCGAAAAAATCCGCAGATGGGAATACAAGATGAAGGATCTTGTGGATCGTGGTAACAACACGGTCAGCTTTCCCGAAATGCGCAAGGGAAACATTGGTCTTTGTGTGGCTACCCAGATTGGCCGCAACTCACCCTACTTTCACCGTCTGCCGGGATGGAACTCCCCCGAGCAGGCGTGGGCACAAACCCAGGGCCAGCTTGCATGGTACCGTGCCATGGAGGAAGCCGGTGAACTGGTGCAGATTCGCAATCGCGCCGAGTTGGACAAGCATTTGAAACTTTGGGAAAACCCACCCGAAATAGAGGAAGAAGGTGCGAATTCCAAAAAAAACAAACAGAAGCCTTTGCCAATTGGCTACATCCTAAGCCTTGAAGGCGCTGACTCTATAGTAACCCTGAAACATTTGGAGCGCAGCTATGAGGATGGGCTGAGGGCGCTTGGGCCCGCACATTACGGACCCGGAAGGTATGCGCATGGCACCGATGCCGAGGGCCCACTTCCCGCTGCCGGAAAAGAATTGCTGAAGGAAATGATGCGGCTGGGAATCATCCTGGATGTCACGCATCTTTGCGATGAATGTTTCTGGGATGCCATGGATATTTACGATGGGCCATTGTGGGCCAGCCATCAGAACTGCAGGAAGCTTGCGCCCTGGAACAGGCAGTTTGCTGACGACCAGATTAAGGCGGTGGTTCAAAGAGGGGGAATTCTTGGAATGGCGTTTGATGCCATCATGATGGTTCCGGGATGGGTTCACCTGAAAAGCAAGCCCGCCGATTTTCAATTGAAGATCGAACGCATTGTGGATCACATCGATCACATCTGCCAGATAGCCGGAAATGCAAAGCATGTTGGCATTGGCACCGACTTGGATGGGGGTTTTGGAACCGAACAAACCCCCATGGATTTAAACACGATTGCAGACCTTCAGACCATTCCCGGACTTTTGAAAAAACGGGGCTACACTGCAAAGGATATCGATGGCATCATGTCTCGCAATTTCATTGAATTCCTAAGGAAGACCTGGAAGTAAAGCCTTAAAGCTTCCTCAAAATTTGCGTGACTTTGTCCTCAAACAGCTTTTGCCATTCTGGGGCCAGCAGGCAATCGCTGTCTTCCTGTGCGCCGCCCCGGTTTTCCAACTGTTTGGCGGTTGGTGTGTAATAGATGTAGCCATTGGTGTAGCCAGCCACAAAGGTATTCTTGTGGGGTGATGTTTTTTTGATGCCCAATCCAATTTCCACAGTCAGTTCACCAGGAAAGGTTACCAGCACAAAATCCCCCACTCTTATTCCCAGCATTTCCACCTCCAGGGTCCGCTTACCCGAGGCAATGTTGGTCGCCTGATGTTTCTGCAGTAGCGCCAGGTTGGTCTGATTGCGTGTCAGAGCTTCCATGGTGTGGATGTTCTGCAGGTATTGTTGCATGTTCTTGCGGTTGGCAGCATCCATCTTTTCCATGTCATCTTTGCCGATGGCTTTTTCCTGCAAGTAGCGATGCGAGTAGTACGAAGGAAAATCCGGCGAGAGATTATACTTCACCATCAGGGGCAGAAAGGTTTTGAAGTTCAGTGATGTACCACGCAGCGATTTTACAAGCCGGCCCTGCTCCATTAATAGCGCATCAATCTTGGAGGATAAATCCGCCCGGGGCAGATCCAGTGTTTCCCGCACGATCTTTAAAGCTGGATTGTCTGTGCAACTGATTTTCCTGGCGGCCCCAAGCACGCTTAATCCAAGCAGGTTACCCAAAGGCTCGGCATTTCGAGGATTATTTACATCCTTGTACATCACCGGATTGATATCGCCCCCACACCCTTGGATGAACAAAGCCACTGTTTCATCCCCCAGGTTGTTCTCAATCACCCTGGATGCAAAACCGGTAAGGTCTGCGGTGTTTTCACCACTTGCAAGACCCATGATGGGATGGCAGGCAAAGTTGTAAACCAGTGCCAAAGGTTTTCCATTCATGCGTTCAAGCTTTAAAATGCCGATCTGGGGATCGATAGGCCCCACGCCTGCAACCTCTTCATCGGGTGGTAGCGAATAGGCATGGCGTACATCGAGCTCCCTGCCGCTTTTCAGCTTCAGCCTGCGGTTCTCCATGATGCGGTTTTCAAACCCCACCCCGGTGCCTGCCTTTACCGGCACCAGATTACTGCTTGCTTTGCGAACAGCATCCACGGTGCGCTCCGCAATATCGTTGCAGACAATGCCATGGCAATGGCTGGCATTTGCCATCACATTGGAGGGTGCTATGTTCAGTTCTTTTTGAAGGGCTTCACGGACCTTTGGAAAGTAATCATTCTTGATTGGGCCAATTTCGCCAATAGCCACAGCATCCACGGTGATGATTGCCGAGGTGGTATCTCCCTGTTTTAAGACCAATGCCTTTACAAAAAGCTTGTCCTGTGTTGGACCCGCTTCAGGGTTGGTGACATCAACTTTGGCAACCCCAGCCAATAATTGCGTTTCCTTTTGGGCCATCGCCAGTGAAGGGAAAGCCGGTAACAGAACCATGAAACAGAAAAGTCTTGTGATAGCTTTAGAACGGCGAAACAGCATCTTGGGCCCCTTGGTTATTTTTCGGATTCAAGTCGGAGATAATGGGTGGCAGTTTTTCCACTGGCAAGTTCCCGAACCCGAATTTGCCAGACACCCGGAATGTCATTGATGGCGGCCAGCAGGCGAATTTTTAGAATGCCATCTTGCGCGCCATAATGTCCGCTGTTTTCAGCTAGTCTTCCCGTCGGGTCGGTAATTTCAACCTTCAGGGGAACAACCGCCATGATTGGTTTTTTTTCAGGATCCAGAATGCTTATGGTGCATTCGGTGGGAAGTAATGGTTTGAAAGTCTTGGGAGCACCGATTTGAACCCCGTTGATGGCTTTAGTTGTCAGCAAGTATACCCTTCCCTCGCAGGGCCCTAGCTGTACAGGCCATGTGGTTTTTCCATCCTTCGGCAATGCTGCCACCTCACGGGAAGCGAGAAGATCGTAGACTTTTGCCCCGGCACGATTCACATGTAGATTTGTTTCCGATGGCAGTCCATGCTCCTGCACCAGTCCGTGCTGGCCCACATAATTGCCCGCCTCCCGATGATCGTTAATGGCAAAAACATAATCTGCCTCACCCGCTGAGCGAACCCTGGTAATAACCTCAGGGTTTGTGCTTTCCAGATATCTGGCA
>JBEGQX010000138.1:0-3102 GCA_041180805.1 Planctomycetota bacterium | reverse complement strand
GATCAGATTTTCAAACAATCGGGACTGAGACTCATGAATACCCAAGGAACAAAAAGAACCTGTCGGCAACCCATATTTCAAAGAATCCATTCCCTGCTCATAAATTCCATGCCCCGCCTCATGCATCACTCCCAAAAGCCCGGAAGTAAAATCGGACTCATCAAATTTGGTGGTGATCCTACAATCGCCTGGCCCAATTCCAGTACAAAACGGATGGGCAGTGGTATCCAATCTGCCTTTCTCAAAATCAAAACCTATGAAACTTGCTACCAGTTCAGAAAGCACTTTTTGTTTTTCAATTGCGAAGGGTCCTTGCAACTGAATTGCGGGTTTTTCGGATTGCTTTGACTGAATTTTACCCTTTAATTCGATTAATTTTGGTTTTAAGCCTGATATCAATTCATCCAGTTTTTTTGAACTAAATCCTGGTTCGTAGTCATCCAAAAGAACTTCATAAACATTGCCACCGGGCCTTACGCATAAAGCCTCTTGTTTTTTCAGTTCAAAAACCCTTTGCAACAACGGCGCAAAGGTGCCAAACTTATTTTCCCTTCTGGCATCCTGCCACACTTGCTGAGATTGAACGAGAGTTTTATTAAGCTCCTCAACCAAACCAACCGGAACTTGTTTAGCTCGGGTGTAAACTCTCAGCCATTCCCGGGTATTAACATGAATTTCATGATCTTCAGGAAGTTTGAGAGCTTCCGCAGTTAATTCACCCAAAAGATCCCCAACCCAGGGAGCGGAAATTCTTTCATGGTGAATTTTTGCAAGCAAGGCGTTTTGATTACCGCGATGGGTGTAACCAAGGGGCGGAATATATGTTCTTTCATCCCATCCAAGCAATTCCAACGCCGATTCTAAAAGCCTGGCTTCTTGAAAATGCTCTTTTAATTTTGAATATTCCGCCTCTAATTGCATTATTATCAGGCCATATTCATGTTCATAAGGAATTCAGCGTTGGATTTGCTTTTTCTAAGGCGGGATACCATCAATTCCATGGCTTCCACTGGATGCATATCTGCAAGAACCCTTCTTAAAGCTCTTACCCTGTCAACTTCCTCGGGGTGAAGCAAAAGTTCTTCCTTACGGGTACCAGAACGATTGATATCAATCGCAGGCCAAACACGCTTGTCCACAAGCCTTCTATCCAAATGTACTTCCATGTTGCCAGTGCCTTTGAATTCTTCAAAGATCACTTCATCCATCTTGGAACCCGTGTCGATCAGGGCAGTGGCAAGAATGGTTAAGCTTCCACCATCCTCAATATTTCTCGCGGCACCAAAGAAACGTTTGGGTTTTTGCATGGCATTGGAATCCAAACCACCACTTAGCAATTTCCCGCCGGATGGGGCCTCGGTATTATGGGCTCTGGCAAGACGGGTAATGGAATCCAAGAGGATTATCACATCCTTTCCGTCTTCCACCATTCTCTTGGCTTTTTCCAGAGCTATTTCACTTACATGAACATGTTCGGAAGCTGGTTCATCGAAGGTACTCGCAACAACTTCGGCGTTGGGACCGGAAACGTTCCGGATCATTTCGGTAACTTCCTCCGGCCGTTCATCAATTAGAAGAACTATGAGATAAGCCTCGGGATGATTTACCTTTATCGCTTGAGCTATTTTTTGCAGTAGAACTGTTTTACCGGCCCTGGGTGGCGAAACAATGAGGCCTCTTTGACCTTTACCAATGGGAGTAATCAAATCTACCACTCTGGTAGCTAATTCATCTGGAGCCGTCTCCAACCTGATTCGTTCATTTGGGTGAAGGGGTGTTAAGTCATCAAACAGAGTGGGTCTTGAGCG
The DNA here is from genome assembly GCA_041180805.1 of Planctomycetota bacterium. Classification (GTDB taxonomy): domain Bacteria; phylum Planctomycetota; class Planctomycetia; order Gemmatales; family Gemmataceae; genus JBEGQX01. Next base: position 1,294 of record JBEGQX010000138.1, on the reverse strand, counting down.
CTCTTCAGGTGGGCGCCCGCGCACCAATTCCACTTGCATCAAAGCAAAATTATCTTGTCCTTCAATGGGCAGGCGAATGGGGCCTTCCACCAAAAGACCGGTCCTTAGGCCAAGCCGCCTTATCTGGCTGGGGGAAACATAAATATCCTCTGGAGAGGCAAGATAATTATGAGCAGCACTTCGAAGAAATCCATATCCATCCGGCAAAACTTCCAGGGTTCCAACCCCACGGACCATTTCGCCGCGCTCTATTTTTCTTCTAACAATTTGAACAATTAATTGAACACGTGTCATTCCGGTGTGTTCTGAAATACCTTCTTTTTCAGCCAGCGCAAAAAGTTGCGCCATGGTTAGACGATAAAGATCATCTAGTCTGGTTCCCTTATCTGTTCTGGGAGCAGACTGCGCCTGAGATTGTGTTGAGGGTGAGGTAGTCAAATTTGGAGTGCTGGAAGGTGTTTGCTGTTCAGGGCCTTTTCGAACGATACGCTTTCTTGAAACATGCCCCATACCTTCGTCGCCGCGTGCGACGGGCATAAGAAATCCTCCTAAATACATGAAACAGTTGCTTTAATTCTTCCTTTTAACATGCTGAATTTAATTCAGGGATGGACCTTTTCAGGCCATTGACTTTAGAAACAACATGTTGAAAATTTATTGTCCGTTGAAATGCAAAACCATTTAGACGAACATCTTAATAGCATTAACTTAAGGTTTTAGCTGGAAAATGCAATAGTATTCTTTATCTTTTTGAATTAGGGCAGGTTCCTTATTTTTAAAAATGGTATTTTAATGCTTAACCTGAAACTATCCCGTGGTTCCTGCCTTCCCCTTGGCGCAACTCAATCGAATCAGGGGATAAATTTTTCCATTCTTTGTAGAACAGGAACCGAAGTTCATCTTGCTTTACACTTTTTAGATTCCAAAGAACCTTTCGCCGAAATTGTTCTTCACCCAAGAAAAAACAGAACGGGGGACCATTGGCATATTTTCGTGGAAGGTTTGCCGGATTCCTTTTGTTATGGATGGCGAGTTAACGGCCCACATTCACCAACCCACAGGTTTAACCCGGACCATGTTCTACTCGACCCGGAATGCAAGGCCATTTCAGATGGGAATTGCTGGGGTGAAACCTCGGATAATTCACCACACCACACCAACAGATTAAGCGTTTTTACAAGCACACCTTTGCCAAAATATGACGACACTCATCTTTGCACCCCTTTGGAAGATTCAATTATTTATGAACTTCACATCAGGGGGTTCACCTGCCATCCAACTTCAATGGTTGCGA
>JBEGQX010000137.1:0-10894 GCA_041180805.1 Planctomycetota bacterium | reverse complement strand
GGCAAGGTTGGCGCGGTAGTGGTTGCTGGCTGCCTGGCCGAGCGCAAGAAGGAAGACCTTCTGACCGAAGTTCCCGATGTGGATCATAATCTGGGTGTGCATGCCCGCGAGGAAATTGTGCAGGTGGTGGACCGCACGCTGGCCCGCAGAAACCTGGAAGAACAAAAATCCCTTTTTCGTCCCGCGCCCGTGAAGGCTCAGGAAGATACCGCCCGTTTGCGGGTCACCCCGCGTCATTATGCCTACCTGAAAATATCCGAAGGGTGCGACAGGCTTTGCACTTTTTGCGCCATCCCATCCATGCGTGGCAAACATGTCACCAAGCCCATGGAAGAAGTCCTTCGTGAAGCCAGGGAACTTGCCGCCGACGGAGTGCGTGAACTCTTGATAGTCGCGCAGGATACTACCTATTATGGTTTGGATCTTTACGGTGAAACCCGCCTGGCGCAGTTGCTTCGCGAACTGGAAAAAGTGAATGGCATAGAATGGATTCGCATCCTCTATGCCTATCCGATTTTCTTCACCGATGAACTTATCGAGGTGATCGCCAGCTCCAAGAAAATACTTCCATACCTGGATATGCCTCTTCAGCACATTAACGACCGTTTGCTAAAGCGCATGCAGCGCAAGGTTCGACGCGCAGACATTGAAACCCTTCTTGGAAAACTGCGTACAGCAATTCCCAACCTGGCTTTTCGCACCACATTCATTACCGGTTTCCCCGGTGAAACCGATGCCGAGTTTGAGGAACTGCGGGACTTCATCGCCCAGGCAAAATTCGAAAGGCTTGGCGTGTTCCCCTATTCCCTGGAACCGGGAACCCCTGCTTCCCGACTGGACGGCCATCTGGCCGAGGAAATCAAAACCCAAAGGCAGGAAGAGATCATGGCATTGCAACAACCGATTGCCTTCGCCTGGTCCGATTCGCAGGTGGGCAAAGAACAGGAAGTCCTGATCGATGGGCCCGACCCCGAGTTTCCCGGACAGTTTACCGCCCGCACCTTTGCGGATGCCCCGGATATCGATTGCCTGATTCGTGTGAAGGGCAAGGGACTGCGACCCGGAGACATCGCACGGGTAAAAGTGACAGGAACTGATGGATATGACCTTGCAGGCAGGGTAATATCCATCCGTTGATGAAAAGGCTTTCAGCAGGGCAAGATGGAAAAGAACCTTACAGATCTCGGCCAAGTGCAAACCGGACGGGCGGTGTTATTTAACCTTCCCAACCAGTTGACCACGCTCAGGCTGTTTTTATCCTTCGTGCTTTTTTATCTTATTTCCTGCGAGATGTGGCTGGCTTCTTTGGCTGTGTTTGTGGTGGCCGCTTTCACCGACTGGCTGGATGGCTACCTGGCCCGCACCCAAAATATGCAAAGCAGCCTTGGCCGCAACCTGGACCCCCTGGTGGACAAAGTGCTTACCTGCGGCGCATTTATTTTCCTGCTGCCTTTGGGCACCACAGAAGGCTGGCTGCCCCCGTGGATGGTCACCCTGGTGGTGGCACGGGAACTTCTTATCACCGGGCTTAGGAATTTCATCGAGCAAAAGGGTGTCAGCTTCGGTGCGGACTGGCTGGGTAAGATCAAGATGATTCTACAATGCGGTTCGCTGCTGGCGATCTTCATCTCCCTGCACGCCGTGCAAAACAAGATACCAAATGAACAGTTCTTTGTGATGGTTCGCAACATATGTATCTGGGGCATGCTGGCAGCAACCCTGCTAAGCGGAGCTCAATACCTGGGCAAGGCATTTCAGACCATTCTTTCCGAGCGCCATTAAGGCTTGAAATTTCAAAGGAGAAGGTTCGCATGGCAGGATCCAATCAGACCCTTGGAGTGGCTATTGTTGGTTGCGGCATGATTGCCCGGTTCCATGCGAAGGCTCTGGCAGAGGTTCCAGGAACCGAATTAAAGGCGCTGGTAAGCCGCAGTGGTAAAAATGCCGAAGCCATGAAAGAGGAACTGAAACTTACCTGCGATGTTTACCCCGACCTTGGCGGCGTACTGGGTCGCAAGGATATACACATTGTTATTATCACCACGCCATCCGGTGCGCATCTGGACCCCACGGTTGCATGTGCCCGTGCCGGCAAGCATGTGGTGGTGGAAAAGCCACTGGAAATCACCGCAGAGCGATGCGATGCCATCATTGATGAATGCGAGAAGAACAAGGTGCTGCTTTGCACCATCTTCCCCTCACGCTTTCATGATGCGAACCGCGAATTGAAGAATGCGGTTGATTCGAGGCGTTTTGGAAGGCTTACCCTGGGTGAAACCACCTGCAAGTGGTGGCGCAGCCAGGCTTATTATGATGAAGGTGGCTGGAAAGGCACAAAGGCGCTGGATGGCGGTGGCGCCCTTATGAATCAGGCCATTCATAATGTGGATCTGTTGCTTTGGATGATGGGGCCCGTGGTTCAAGTTTCCGGTTTTACGGCAACGCTGGCACACGAACGCATCGAGGTGGAAGATACCGCCGTTGCCTGCCTGCAATTTGAATCCGGCGCGTTAGGCGTCATTCAGGCCACTACCAGCGTGCACCCAGGCCTGCCCAAGACCATTAGCATTCATGGCGATAAGGGCAGTGTGGTTATTGAGCAGGAAGATATTCTGAAGTGGGAATTTGTGGACAAAGTTCCTCATGATGAAGAGGTCAAGGCCCGCTTTGCACAAAAAGTTGGAGCCTCCGGTGGATCCAGCAACCCCGCTGCCATCAGTCATCAGGGCCATGCCCGCCAACTGGAGGATTTTGTGAAGGCCATTCAAGGCGGAACACGACCGCTGGTGGATGGCAGGGAAGGACGCAGGGCCGTGGAGTTAATCCAGGCTATCTACGCCTCGAACGATATAGGCAAGATTATCCGAATTGGGCGATAGTTGAAAATTACTGAATAACCTTGCTTACCTGATAGCGCTTGCCCGCTTTCGTGGTTACCACGGTTTTCAAGTCTTCAAGATTGAACTTTTCCTTTTCAGTCACCGCAAATCGGACTGTCTCGTTGTTGCGGTTTGCAACGATGGATTCCTTGACTACCCAGGGCACTGTCACGAGTGCAGACCGCACTCTTTCAGGGCAGGTAAGTCAGGACATTCCCCGTACTTCAATGGTGTATCTGGTCAGGGATGGGTCCGCGGTATCTTGCTGGGAAGCAAGCTCCGCACAGCCTACCAATACCATAAGGGGTAATGCTGCCCCTATTGCATAACGATCAAACATGGAAACACCTCCCGGTTGATGAGTTAAGTCTTCTTTATTAATAGTTATCGGCTGCCGGGTGGGACGAATTTTTCCAACCAGGCGAAAACTTCCTTGTGCCAAAATTGACTGTTCTTCGGTTTTAGCACCCAGTGCCCTTCATCCGGAAAGTTGACCATGCGGGATGGCACACCCTGTCTTTGAAGTGCCGTGAAAATCTGAGTGCCCTCGCTGATGGGAACCCGGAAATCTAGGTCATTGTGAATGATCAGCATGGGTGTCTTGAACTTGCCCAGGTTCTCTGCCAGGCGGTGGGGGGAATGCTTCTCGTAGCTTTCCCTGCTTTTGCCCCAGGGGGGGCCGCCATGTTCCCATTCATCGAACCAGATTTCTTCGGTGGTGGTGTACATGCTTTCAAAGTTGTACACGCCACAATGGCTGATCAGGCATTTGAACCTGCCGGTCTTCACGGCAAACCAGTTCATCATGTAACCACCGAAAGAGGCACCCGCGCTGCCGATGCGGTTTTTGTCCACATAGGGCAGGTTTTCCACATAATCGGCTGCCTTCATAAGGTCTTCGTAGCATTTGCCGCCCCAGTCACCGGAGATTTCATCCACAAATTTCTGGCCAAAGCCGGTGCTGCCACGGGGGTTGGGCAGGGCCACCACATAACCGCGTGCCGCCCAAGCCTGTGGGTTCCAGCGGAAACTCCAGCCATCCTCCCAGGCACCCTGCGGACCACCATGAACCAAAAAAGCCACGGGCCATTTCTTGGCAGCATCAAACCCTGGTGGCTTGAGGATCCACATTTGCACTGGTGAGCCGTTGGCGCCGGTGATGGTCACGCTTTCCGGCTTGGGTAGTTCCAACTCGCCCAATAATTTGCTGTTCGCATTGCTAAGGTTGCTGAAAGTTGTGTTGGAAAGGTCGGCATTGCCCAGAAACACCTCATAGGGATTTCTCATGCTGGCATTCATGAATACCATTTTGCCATTGGTGCTGGCGTTAAGTCCGGTGTTATAGCCACCCTGTGAATGTTTCAATAGCGCGGTACGGTCCGTGGCGTTTGCCTGAATCTGAAACAGACCCACGCTTCCCTGGTGATCTGCGGCAAAGGCTATGCGGTCATTACCGGTCCAGGTGAATTCGTTGACGCTAAGATCTTCCTTGAGCTGGCCAGAGATGGAAACCGGCTTGGAAGCCAGTGTTCCATCCGGGTTGGCTTTTGCCAGCATGACCTCCCATTTGTCGGCCTCAAAGCCGGCACGCTTCTGGGCGCGGTAGGCAAGGTGTCTGCCATCGGGGGAAAACATGGGTGCGCCATCCGCGGCGGGGTTATCCTTGGTCAGGGTTTCCCAATCCGTGGAAGTGTTGGTGATTGAAACCCTGCAAAGATCCATGTTGGTGCTCCAGGCTTCATCCTTCGCGGGAACCGCGCTGAAGACCAGAAACTTTCCATCCGGCGAGAAGGTAAAATCATCACCAGAGGAAAAAGTTGAGGAGGTGGGGAAGGCATCCCGGTCGCCGGGGGTGACATCCCTGGGTTCGGCTTTGCCGTTGGCGCCATTGCCATCAAAGTCCATCACGAAAAGGTGCTGGCGCTTGTCTTCCACATAGCTATCCCAATGGCGGTAGAAAAGGCGAGTGAATACTTTGGCTTTGACCGGGTTGTTCTTGATTTCCTCCATGCGCTTTCTGTTGGAGGCATCCGATTCCTTGAAAGGTTTCGAGGAATTCTCCGGATAAACCGCGGATACGAAAGCGATCTTTTTTCCATCCGGACTCCAGATGCCACCGGAGGCTTCGGTGCTGATGGAAGTCAGTTGGCGTGCTTCCCCACCATGGATATGGATGACCCAAAGCTGGCCTTCGCCAGAGCGGGAGGATTCAAAAAGAATGCTTTTGCTGTCCGGGCTCCAGCGGGGGTGTCTGTCTTTTTTATCGGTGAAGGTAAGCTGGCGGGGTGGTGTTTTGCCATCTGTGCTGGCCAACCAGAGGCTGGAGGAGGATTTGTTACCTTCAAGGTCCACCTTGGTGACCACATAAGCCACCCAGGCGCCATCCGGGCTGATCTGGGCATCTGTAAGCCGTAGAAAACGGAAAAGATCCTCGATTTGCATGGGCCTTGCCGCATGTGTCTGGCTGGTAACCATTCCCAAAAGCGCCATGCAGATGATCATCCAATAAATTCCCCGATCCATGCTAACCTCCGGCAATAAGACATCTCTAAAAATGAAATTGCTACTCGCAAGTTTCGATTACCATACCATTATTCATAAGAAAACGCTTATATTAATTAAGGGTGTGCGAGTAGCCCCTGTTGTGTTGATGGATATGCGTATGAGTTTTTCCGGTCACTTTCTGATAGCCAGACCAGTCCTGCAGGATCCCAACTTCCTGCAGACCGTGGTGTTTTTGCTTCAGCATGATGCAACCGGTACCTTCGGCATGGTTGTGAACCGGCCTTTGCCCGAAAATGTTTGGTCCTTGCCATTCCCCTTGTATGTGGGTGGTCCATGCAAGTCGGAAGGATTGCTGATGCTGCATGGCCACAAGGATTGGCTGGATGAAGTCACCCGCGCGGAACGCCAGGTGATTCCCGGCGTGTTTATCGGAGACGAATCAACCATCCAGAAAGGCACTGAGGAATTCAATTCTAAAAAGCCCTGCCGGTTCCTTGTCATCACCGGTTATTCAGGTTGGGGTCCCGGTCAGTTGGAGAATGAAATTCGCGAGGGTGCTTGGGCCGTGGTGGCGGGAAACCATCGAGTGTTGTTTGATGTGCCCGATCAGGAAAAATGGGCAACCTTGCTGCCATCCATCATTCCGAACCCAAGCATGAATTAGCCTAGGGGCCAAAAGAATCAAGGCTCCAAGCCGCGGGCGGTTCCCATGGCCCGCCATACCGTAGTGGAAATCTGGTTTTCCACAAAACGAACGCTACCATCGCACATGGCCAGATTAACTCCACCAACATGTCGGCTTCGAGAGGCAAAGGTTCTCCAGTTGGTGCCACCCTGATAGGTGGTGCAGGGTGGGTTTGGTGGATCCGGGTTGCACCAAGGCCTAAGTGTGCTCCAAGTCACATCCGGATTAGTGTCGTTCGGTCTCAGGTAGGTCATAAAGCCAGCACCTGAACCCCACCATACAAGGCCGCGCAGATCCTGCTTATGGCCCTGAATCACTTCGGCCACCATGATGGTGTTGCTGGATCCATCGGTAATATTGCTGATTTTCTGGGGATTACCCTGGTAAAAGGGGGCTTCCGCAAAAGTGACCCCGTTGTAAGTCTGTACTTGGTAGACATCCCTGCCCGTGGCCCCACCTTCACCAACTGCGGTGTTCCCAAAGTTGATCGCGAAGTTGTGGTAAGAGGTTCCATTCCAGGTTTCGTTGGATTCCGCCACCATGTCCGATTTGCACTGAAGCATGGCAATCTTTCGGGTGGTTACGGGAAGGTTGGCCGGGTCGTAATAACTTCTACCCGTCGCAAGGCCATAATCCAGGTACATCTTGGCAAGATCTGCCTGCTCAATGTAAGGAAGAATCAGTACCAGCCAGGTGCCCTGTCCGTAACCACCCTTGGCACTGACACCTTCTGGAAGGGACTGGTTGGCATCATGGTAGTTGTGCATGGCCAGGGCCAGTTGCTTGACACCGTTCTGACACTGCACCCGGGCTGCCGCCTCGCGCACTTTCTGCACCGCGGGCAATAGCAATCCAATCAGGATCGCAATAATGGCTATCACCACCAATAGTTCTATCAGAGTGAAGGCTTTTTTTGCAGGAACTCTCATGCTGGTCCCCTGTCTTTATGGGATGATAAAGTCAAAAATGTTCTTGCCTGTGGAAGTTACCTCGGCGGTGGCCTTGGTCTTTTCAAAAGAGCTGAATTCGGGGGGCAATTTTTCCTCGGTGGGGGGACTACTGCCCCTGGCGAGGTTTTTGGGAGGGTTTTTCATCTCCTCCGCGCAACTGATAACCACTTTGTATTTGCCGCTAAGCATTCCATTGCTTGCTGGAATCTCAAACGAGCCCTTGCTGATCATGGCACCAGCAGACTCTCCCTTTCCCTCCTCCAATGGAAAGAACTGGATGTTGCCATGGGGCAATGGCAACCCCTTGAAAGATACGCTTCCCTTGACGGCAAGCCTGCCGGTTCCCTTGGAACAGCCTGAAAGCATTGCCAGTGTAAAACCAAGAACGCAAATTGTTCTAAGGAAGAGATTCATCACAAAGCCTACCGGTTGGCATAAAACGGGCGTGAAAAAACTATAGTTTCATTATCGTCCCGGTGTCACAACCAGTCAAAAGATTTGGCTATGTGTGAGAGAATTTTAATCAATATGGGGAAGGAAGCCCCGGTGAACCTGCCCCGAGCGCACAATGAAGAACTTCACAGGCTGCAATGCTGGAAGTTCAGGGTGGTTCAACACAAAGGCAATGTTGTCGAGGCTGATCATTTCCCATTGATGGAGGCCAACCAGGATATCACCTTTCTGGAAACCAGCACGGGCAGCCACGCTTTCCGGGCGGATATCCAAAATCAGCAAACCGCCATGCAGTTGAGGGTTCGCCTTGCTTACCAAGTCGCTGTTCACGCCCTGTACTTTCAACCCGATGCGACGCCAAACCTGTTCAGTGACGGAAACCACGGGTTTGCCGGCTTCCAAGGTCAGTTCCTTTAGCTGCTCGGCGCCATCACGCTTGAAGCGGAATACCACTTTTTCGCCAGGGTTCTTTTCCACCAGCGCCCTCTCAAGGTCCAGGCTGGAGCATACGGGCACATCACCCACGGCTAAGATTTCGTCCCCCTTGTTCAGGCCTGCCCTGGCACCGGGACTGTCACCATCGATGGCATCCACAATCGCAGTGCGGCGGATTCCTTCCGATGCTTCAGGGCGAACCTCATTGCGAAGGCCAAGGCCATGCTTGATATTGCCCCGCTTGTTTCCCATCAGCTCGCCGGAGACTTTCACCATGGTATCCACGGGGATGGCAAATCCAATTCCCTGTGCCCCGGCGCGGATGGCCACATTCACACCCACGAGTTCGCCGTGAATGTTTACCAGGGGGCCACCACTGTTTCCCGGATTGATGCTTGCATCGGTCTGGATCAGGCTCTTGTAGGAAATTTCCTTGTTAAGGCTGACATCCCTCTTGGTGGCGCTGACAACGCCAACTGTAACGGTATGTTCGTAACCGAAGGCGTTGCCGATGGCAATCACGGTTTCTCCCACCATCAGGTCGGAGGCGGTTCCCAACTGGATGACCGGAAGAGGGTTCTTGGAATCCACCTTGATCAATGCGAGGTCGTGTTCCGGGTCACGGGCAAGAACCTGTGCGGTAAAACTGGTGCCATCGGAAAGCCGAATGCGAAGCGATGTCACATCCTCCACCACATGATTGTTGGTGATGATGTAGCCCCGCGGATCAATAATAATGCCAGTTCCCATGCCGTTGACATTGTTCTTGGAAGAACCAAGTATGGAGTATTCCTCGGCGTGAGATGGTTTCTCGCTTTGAATGTTGACAACGGCGCCCTTGACCTTGCGAACCACATCGGTGATGGGTGTTTGGCGCAGGTTCCAATAACGACTGACCGCGGGGTAATTTGCCGGGGCACTGGCAATGGGTTGCATTTCCATGGCTGATACGAACGAAGCCATGGTGCCAATAAAGCCCGCTGCAAGTGCTTTGGCAAAGGTGCGCATAGGTGGGTATCCGCCTTGGTCGTAACCATCAACCGTGTCTTTGGAAAAGCATCCTTGCTTTTCATAAAGGTGGGATCCGACAGGTTGAACGATAGTTAGATTCGGATTTTTTGCCGGGCTGATTCGAGTTCAACAAACCAAACCGTTCGGGAAAATGGTTTAAAAGCTGGCGTTAGCAACTGTGGCAAGAGTTTTTCCACACATAAGAGTCCTTCCGGTTACGATCATCCTGTTAAAAAAAACGGTTGCATGGCCTCGCATTCCAGCTTTTTGACTTATCCGGGAATTTTTTCTCAAGTACCATGCTGTGATCGGATCTGTTCACTGAACATTCGGAAGCCATAATCATGCAACATTCCGCAACCCGCCGCGACTTCCTTTCCACCGTCGCTGTCTCGGCTTTGTCCTCAACCACCTTCGCACAGCAATCCGCTGTCGGAGGAGTGATTGGGGAACCCCATGCCGCCGAGGAGGGCGGAAAAATTCTTCAGGCCGGCGGTAATGTGGTGGATGCCATTGTCACAGGGGCTGCCACTTGCGCCATCACGGCACCTCATATGTGTGGCTTTGGTGGCTACGGCGGCCAACTGATACTGGCGTTGGAGGGTGGCAAAAAAATCACTTCTATTGAATTCAACACCATGGCCCCGGCTTCTGCCAGGCCGGATATGTTCATCAAGGATGGCAAGCCGGATAACATGGCACACCAATATGGCTGGCGTTCGGTTGGGGTTCCGGGTCTGGCGGCCGGGCTGGACATGGCCATTCGAAAATATGGAACCATAGGCTTTGCCAGGGCCATCGCACCAGCCATCCGCTTTTGCAAGGATGGTTTCCCGGTGGGTGCCACCACGGAAACTGCATTCAAAAATACAGTACGACTTAGGAAGGATCCCGATTCCATCAAGGTTTACTTTCCCGAAGGGAACGCACCCAGCAAAGGTCAGTTCCTGAAAAACCCGGCACTCGCCGAGGTGTTGCAGGAACTGGCAAGTGCGAATTCCTCGGAACCGTTTTACAAGGGGCAGATTGCCAAAAGGCTGTGCGAAGATGCCGCCAGGGGGGGTGGTTTGCTGGAACCAAAAGACATGGCGGCTTACAAACCCCGGGAGAATGAACCGGTTCGCTGGTCTTACAAGGATTTTGAAATTTGCACCTCGCCCATCACATCCGGCGGGGTGACCTCGCTTCAGGCCATGGCCATTATGGCTGCGTTGGAACAAATGGGCCTCAAGGATTCCCAGCGCTTTCTGGCCAGGGTGGAGGCATTGCGCTTTGCGTGGCGAGATCGATTGGCGCTATTTGGAGACCCCGATTTTGCCCCCAACCCCACCAGCCGATTGCTTTCCGAGGCCAATTGCAAGGCTGCGGCAAAAGAGATTTTCCAGGCCCTTCAAAAGGGTAAGTGTCTGCCCGAGGCGGCAAAAACCAATACCCAGGCGGGAACCATCAACCTGAGTGCGGTGGATGGAAAGGGCAATCTGGCAGCATTGACGCTTACCCATGGTGGCACCTTTGGTGCGCAAGTTACCGCGGGCAGTGTGGGATTGATGATGAGCCATGGATTGTCGCGGTTTAATATTGAACCTGGCCATCCAAACTCCGTGGCTGCGGGAAAGAGGCCGCTTCACAATATGTGCCCCATCATTCTTTTAAAAAATGGGAAAAATCACACTGCGCTGGGTGGCAGGGGAGGCAGAAAGATTCCCAGTTCTGCTTTCGAGGTTATCTATCAAATGGCAATGGGTGGTAAAAACCTTAAGGAAGCGGTGGCCAGCGGCCGCATTCACACCGAGGGCAACCTGGAGGTGGATCTGGAACCATCACTTGGCAGGGAAAAAATTGAAGCCTTGAAGGTTTTTGGTCTTAATGCCAAAACTGGTGGTAGCGCCGTGATAAGCGCCACCTCGGTGGAAAACGGCGTGAGTTCTCCAACGATGGCGATGCGATAGTTTCCTGTTACTTGCTTACCTTATTCA
>JBEGQX010000136.1:0-27066 GCA_041180805.1 Planctomycetota bacterium | reverse complement strand
TGCCGGGCCAGGTCGGCAAATCTCTTCGCATCCTCGGTGGAGGTTTCATAAAAATCCTCCATCTTGCCACCGCCCAGATGACAGTAGGTGCGAATATGGTCTCGAACCGGGCCACCCCATAGCTTCGAACATGGCACTCCGAGTGTCTTTCCAAGAATATCCCACAGAGCGATATCGATTCCGGAAATTGCGGTGGCGCGGACTATCCCGTTGCCATGCCAGAAATGCTGGCGATACATCATCTGCCAGAGATGCTCGATCCTTGTCGGGTCCTGGCCGATCAAAAGTTCGGCAATGTCGGCGATGGCACCCACAACGCTTCTTGTATGCCATTCCAAGGTTGCCTCGCCCCAACCAAACAATCCATCCTGGTCGGTGAGAACTTTTACAAAGATCCAGTTGCGCATGCGAGCGTGACATACCAGCGATTCAATTGCCGTGATTTTCATAAAGGTATTCCCAATCCTTGAAGGCTTGATCTGGCTTTTTCCTTCTGCCAGGTCAGGCAAGCATTTCTTTTACCACATGACCATGGACATCTGTCAGGCGGAAGTCACGGCCGGCGTATCGATATGTGAGTTTCTCGTGATCAAAACCCAATAAGTGAAGCATGGTGGCATGAAGATCGTGGACATGAACCGGGTTTTCCACGGCTTGGAATCCAAACTCATCCGTTGCCCCCACTATCGTTCCGCCGCGTACCCCGCCCCCCGCCAGCCAGCAGGAAAATCCATAATGGTTGTGATCCCTGCCATTCAGCGCGGGTAATTCCGCCACGGGAGTTCGACCAAACTCGCCTCCCCATAGGACCAAAGTGCTATCAAACAAACCGGTTCGTTTCAGGTCAAACAAGAAAGCGGAGATGGCTCTGTCCCAGTCCCCGGCCAGTTTGCGATGCTGTTTTTCAAGGTTGTCATGGTTATCCCATGGCTGACCGGCACCACTCCAAACCTGAATGAACCTAACGCCACGTTCAATCAGTCTGCGGGTGTAAAGCAACTGCCTGCCGTGTAGGTTGTCTCCATAAAGTTCCCGGGTAGTTTTTGTCTCTCGGGTGATATCGAAGGCATCGGTGGCTTCTGACTGCATCCGAAATGCGAGTTCAAAGGTCCGGATTCGAGCTTCTAGCTGTGCATCCGCCTTTCGGTTGTTCAGGTGTTCCTCGTTGAAAGCTTTCAAGAGGTTCAGTTGTTTTTCCTGCCTTGCCGGAGACATCTGGGTGTTTCGGATGTTTGCGACCAGCTTTTCCACATCGGTTTGTTTGGTGTCGAGATAAGTGCCCTGATAAACTCCCGGAAGAAAACTGGATCGCCAGTTCTGAGTCGCAACAATTGGGAATCCGCCCGGGCACATCACCACAAAACCGGGAAGATTGCGGTTTTCACTCCCAAGCCCATAGGTTGCCCATGCCCCAAAGCTTGGCCTGGGTAATCTGCCTTCTCCACAGTTCATCAACATCAGCGAAGGTTCATGGTTGGGAACATCGGCGTACATGGAGCGGATGATGCACATGTCATCCACATGCTTTGCGGTGGCCTCGAAGATTTCGCTTACCTCGATACCGGATTGGCCATGCTTTTTGAAAGAAAACGGAGAACGCATGGCGGCCCCTGTTTTTCTCTCTGTTCGCAGGTTGGTCCTTGGAAGTGGCTTGCCATGGTATTTATCCAGTGCGGGCTTGGGATCAAAGGTATCCACCTGAGATGGTCCGCCATTCATGAACAAATGCACCACATGTTTAGCCTTGGCCTCAAAGTGCGGCTTTTTGGGCGCAAGTGGATTGGTATCGATCTCGCTTCCCTGAGATTGATCAGCCAGCATGGTGCCAAGGGCCAGCATTCCCATGCCCGTTCCGCAGCGTTTCAATGCATCGCGTCTGCTCCAGGCAAACATTCAGTTCTCCTGTCAATCCACGAAGGCAAATTCGTTGGTAAGAAACAATCCATGCACAAGGTCGAGCCAGGCTTCCTGTTGATTACCCTGACCAAGGAATTCGAGAGCCCTTTCCATTTCCCCTGGGGAGGGAGATCGTGAAAACATGGCCTGCATGATGTTTTCCAGTTTATCCTTGGCTGTTGATGCCGTGCGAATATTGGGTGCATTCAAAAGTCTTGTAGCAGCATCCCGCACGAACGGCCCATTCATCAGGTAAAGAGCCTGTGGCGCGACAATGGTGGAGCTGCGTTCCGGATTTGAGGCATTAGGGTTTGGCACATCAAAGGTTGCCAGCAGACTTGGAAAATCAAGGCGGTCTATGAAGCCATAAAGAGCTTTTCTGGGTACCCCGGTAAATAAGCGGAAAGAAGGGCCACCCACCGTGGTTTCAAGTCGTCCAGATACAAAAAGCATGGAATCATGCAGGGGTTCAAATTCAAGGCGACGGCGATTTTGTCTCCATAAAAAACGATTTTCAGGGTCTTTTTGTAAGCAGTCATCCCGATCCATACTTTCCTGCTGGTAGGTTGCGGAAGTCAAAATCAGCTTGTGAAGTTTTTTCAGGCTCCAGCCATTGTCCATGAATTCAGAAGCGAGCCAGTCCAGTAGTTCCGGGTGGCTGGGTGGATCACCACGAACTCCAAAATCACCAGGTGTGGAAACCAGTCCACGGCCAAAATGGCGCATCCAGACCTGATTTACAATCACCCGGGCTGTAAGAGGATTTTCCCGGGAAGCGATTGCCTTGGCTAATTCGAGCCTACCACTACCCTGGGTGAATGGTTTTCTCCGGGGAGAAAGGATCTCCAAAAATTGTCGGGGCACCTGGATACCCTGCCGGTTCGGATGCCCGCGCAGAAACACCCGCGGGTCATACGTTCGCTCCGAGTCCCATAGAACCATGGATCTTGGTGGCCCTTCGTTAAGTTTGGTCTCTACTTCCTTGATAAGTTTCTGGTACTCTGCCTGCGAGGCCCTGTCTGGAAGAAGCGATAAAAAACCCCAGTCCATTTGTTTGGGAGCATCAGCCGGAGAATCAGGGCCATAAAGAACAAGTCGCAGTTCTTCCAGATGTTTGTCTGCAAGAGGCTCTTTGGATGGACTTTCCAGCCACACTCTTTCAGCATTCAAAATAAGCTTTCCATAACGCTGGGCAACTTCTTTCATATCTTTGGGAATGGTCTTAAAGGCTTCTGAAACCAATCGGTTTTCCCGGTAATCTTGTATAAGGGCTGGGGAAGCCTGTGCGAATTGTTCCATTTCTAAATCTGATAGTTGGTGCCAAAGTTGCCATGCGGGTGATTTTTTCTTTTTGGTGGTTGCCAGAAATGCCCGCCAGCGGGCGATCATTGCCGGGTTCAGGTCGCCTTTGTCAGCAAGCAGCATGAAATCATCAGCCGGGGGCTGTTTTTGAGCCTCGTAGGCTGCAAAAAGGTAATCGGCGCATCTTTCTCTTGCCTGTTTGACCAATTCACGATGCTTTTGAGTTACAAAATCACTGAGACTGTTCTCTTTTCGTGCCAATTCAGCGGAAAAGAATTCGTATTCTTCGTTGGCTGGTTCGGTTTCCCAGAGCGGGGGCACCAGTGGTTCGAAGCTACTTCGGAATATCCCATACAAGGAATAATAATCCTCGGTGGGTATGGGATCATATTTGTGGTCATGACAGCGCGCACACGATACCGTCAAACCCATAATGCCCCGGGAAATCACATCGATTCGATCATCAATTAAATCATGGGTGTTGCCCATGAAATGGCTGCCTACGGTTAGAAAACCCAACGCCGCGAGGGATTTTGGGTTACGGGTTGAGGATTGGTCGGCGGCAATTTGTTCGATAATGAATTGGTTGTAGGGCAAATCCTGGTTTAGTGCATCGATCACATAGTTGCGATATGTCCAGGCCCAGGGGTAATTTTTTTCCTCGAAAAACACATAGCCTTTGTTATCCGCATATCGGGCGATATCCAGCCAGTGTCTTGCCCATCTTTCACCGTAGGCAGTCGAACCAAGTAGTTGATCGATTAATTCCTCATACGCCTTGGGTGATTTGGAATTCGAGAAATCCTTCACAGCCTCGGGGCTTGGAGGAATACCATGGAGGTCCATCGTGATGCGACGGATGAGCGTTCTTTTGTCTGCCTGCGGTGAGGGTTTAATTTGTTTTTCTTGAAGTGTCTTTTGAATGAAGGCATCGATGGGATGCATCCCGTATTGGGATGGTGCTTTTGGCTTTCGGATCGGGGAAAAAGCCCAATGGCTTTGTTGATTAGATGGTTGCGCCAAAGAGTTTTCATCGGGCCAGGGCAGACCCATGGCAACCCATTTTTCCAAAGAATTAATATCCTTGGAGCTTAACTTTCGCCCCTGGGGCATTTTAAGCTCGCCTTTTTGATGTATAGCCTGAACCAAAAGGCTTTCCGATGGTTTGCCGGGAATTACCACCGGGCCACTTATGCCACCTTTTAAAATCGCAGCCTTGGAATCAAGGCGAAGGGAAGACTTTTGAATCTTGGCACCGTGGCAGCCCATGCATTGTTCCGCAAGGATCGGACGAACGGATCGTTCGAAGAAATCCTCACCCGCTTTATCAGCCCAAGCTAGGGGAATAGTCACGAGACCAATCAGGATTGCAAAGGCCATTTTAGGCATGAACTCTCCGGGGAAGGAGAATTTAGCTTGTACAAAAAGTAAGTCACAGGCAAGCTTTTTGTGCCACGGATCATTCATCTGCAGCGAATTATCGTTGAAAAATGGGAATATACTGGGCTGGAACAGAAAGGGCTATCACGCCAATACTGGTTTGATAGACGGGGCCGACCTGATGGTCATCAAATTTCTTTCCAGTCCATGAACCGTCAGAATCCTGCGCTGGCAGCAGCATTTCCTTTAACTGGGCATACCAGGCATCCCAGGCCTTTCCACCCACCTGATGCATGGCATGGCTGGCATAATAATGCCCGTACCAGAAGTGATTCCTGGTCTTGTGCTTGCTTTGAAGAAATTCGACAGCTTTGGGAATCTCGGCTGCATCATATTTGCCCGCTAATTGAAGCACACACATACCAGCCGCTGTTCTGGCGAATTCCGGGGCCCTTTGCTTGGGTTGATAGTTGTAACCGCCAGTTTTTTCATCTCTGCAGCTTTCGATGTATTCGATGGCCTTGGAGAGGGTTTCATCAGGCACATGCAGCCCCGCGTTTCGGGCGGCGCGCAGTGCCATCACCTGCATGACCGTAACGGAAATATCGGCATCCTCTGGCTTGGGTTGATAACGCCAACCACCCTTGGAATTCTGGCATCTCACAATTAAATCCACAGCCCGCTTTAACACAGGCCGGATGGAGTCGTCCTGGGTGTGACCCCAAAGCTGGGAAAGCGCCAGTGTGGATATTCCATGGGCGTACATCACCTGCCCACTGCCTCTGGCACCAATTAAAAGTCCATCGGCTTCTCGAGCGGATGCCACTAAAAATCTGCCACCTTTGGCCACTTCCGGTCCATATTTGCCCTGACCAGGAAGATGACCTGTACTCATGAATGCCAGCATGGCAAACGAAGTGATGGCAGTGCTATGCTGATGCCCTCCATCGGACCAGGAACCATCAGGGTTTTGCTTGGCGGCAATAAAGGCAAGAGCCCTGTCAATCGACTTTCGGGTGGCATCATCCAATTTAGCTGGTGGTGCAGGCTTGGTGGCATCCTGGGCTTCAAGCGGGGAAAGCGCCAGTGCAACCATGCACGATAAGCCTGCAAAAGAAAGAAGAACTTTCCTGAATGGAATGAGTGGGGCCATTATCTTTTTGGTATCGCTGGGGCAGTAAGGTTTGTTTTGCCTGTTGCCAGATCACGATAATACTTGCGGATCATGGCAGAGTATTCAGGAGGCAGGTCAGCCGTCATAGCCTGTAAAAGCGCTTCCCGCTGTTTTTCAGGAAGTTTAAGGAAAGCACCAGTTCCTTCACCTTTGAGAAGCTTGGCCAGATCCGGTTCCGGGGGCATTTCCGGTTGCTTTTCCTCATTACCCTGCGGAGGGGCTTGGGACTTTTTATTCATCGGGTCGGACTTGTTGGGGTTTTTCTCATTGGTAGGCAGATCAGCCTTGGCCAAAGCTTGTTTTTGGTCTGCTGGCATATCATCCAAAGCTTTTGCCAACTCCTTAAGCATATCCAGGGATTTTTCCAGCTTTTCTGCCGCCTTTGCATTTTCCATGGCCGCTTTCTCAGCGTTGCCTTTGGCGGCGGCTTCAGCACCTTTTTCAAGCATCGC
Organism: Planctomycetota bacterium; assembly: GCA_041180805.1. GTDB lineage: Bacteria > Planctomycetota > Planctomycetia > Gemmatales > Gemmataceae > JBEGQX01. The sequence goes on along the minus strand of JBEGQX010000136.1, from coordinate 20,862 downwards.
CTCGGCGGCTTTTAAGTCATTCTTTAAGTTTTCAGGAACCAACGCTTCTGCCTGGGTAGTCGTATCCTTGGCCATGCTTGCAGCATCCGACGACTTTGCAAGGTCTTTGGTCGCCTGCATTAATTCCTTTTGCTGCATGGCGGCCTTTTCGAGCCCATTTTTTTCGGTGGCATCAGTGCTTTTGGCGGAGGATCCCTCAAGCATTTCAAGGGATTCCTTTTGTTGTTCCATGGCTTTGGCCAGGTCACCTTTTTTGATGGCCTCTGCGGCCTCTTTGGCGGGTTCCGCGGCAGCCTTGCCTTTTTCTTTCATGCCCTCCAGGTTCTTGGCCAAGTCTTCTTGTTTTTTAGCCAGGTCATTGGCAGGGTCGCTGGATTTTTTTGTGAGATCCCCAACAGCTTTTTCAGCCTGCTTTTGGGCTTCCCGGGTTTTTTCCAAAGCCTGGGATACACGGCGGGCAGCCTCCGCCACCTGAATGGATTCATTATCCTTCATGGCAAGTTCCAGTGCCTTCTTTTGCATATCTGCCCGTGCCATATCTGCGGCCTCTTTGGCGGCTTGCTCAAGCTTTTTCGCAGCTTCCATTGCGGTTTCCGCAGCTTTGGCGAGATCATTCTTTGCCAGGGCTTTCTCAGTGGTTTTCTGATCAGCCACCGCATCATCGGTTTTCTTTTTGGCAGAATCCTGAGCCATTTTTGCGGCAGCCGCGGCCTGATTAGTTGCCTTGGCTTGTTCCTTGTACAGTTCTCTGGCGAAATCCTTTTGCCTTAAGGCATCCATGGATGCCTCTGCTTTGCTGATTTTTTCGGCGACATTTTTTTGCATCTCTGCCGCCTTGGCCAGTGCCTCCACGGACTTTTCCCTGTTGGCCAGTTTCTCAGCATCTTCGCGCTTGGCAGCGAGATTTTTCTGGGCAACGTCCAGGGCCTTCTTCAATTCCTGGCGGGCATCCTCCATGCTTGCCTTGGATTTTTCAGCAGCTTGGGCGGCTTTTTCCGCCTTCTTCAATTGTTCCGCGGCCATCTCCTGAGACTTGGCGGCCTTTGCCAGAGCATCCTTCACTTCCTTGGGAGTTTCTTTGTCATTGGATTTTGCGGTCTCTTTTGCTTGTTCGGAAAGCTCCATTTCCTGCTTGGCCAGGCTTTCAGCCTTTTTCATGGAAGCTTCTTCCTTTTTGGGATCTGGCTTTGGCTCTGGTTGTTCAAGCTTTTTGGTTGAATCTTGAATTTGTTTTTGCTGTTGCTCCATTTTGGCAATCTTTTCCACCAGATCCAAAGCCTTGGCCACGGGGTCATTCTTTTTGTTCATCTCCTTGGCAACGGCTTGATTGATTTTCTCCAATGCGGCTTCCAATGCCATCTCTGCCTTTTCCTGCGATTCCAAGGTCTTTTTATCATCCTTGTTTACAAGGGCCTTGGATGCTTCCTTGAGACTCTTTTCTGCCTTGGAAAGTTCCTGCAAAGCTGGTGCGATAATCGATTCCCTGGATTTCATGACATCCCGGGTTTCAGCCGCCATGTCGGCTTGCTTTTGGGCAACCTCGTTACGGGTTTCCTCGTCACGCTTGGAGGCGTTTTGCTTGGAATCTTCGACCATTTCCTTTTGGTCGCGTGCCAGTTTTGCAATCTTCTCTTGAATTTCCCTGAGGCTGTTTTTTTCAGGTACTGTTCCACGCCAGGCCTTTGCCACCTTGTGCATAGTGTCGTGAGAGCGCAAAGTTGTATCTATCGCAGGTTTAAGCCTGCCAGCTTTTTCCTGGTTATTGCCTGTCAGGGGCATGTTGGTTTGAATGCTTGCCAGGGTCGATCGCAGGCCTTCCTGCGTGGAAATCTGCAGGCCTTGCTTCAGCCTAGCTTTTCTTTCCTCATCCAGTTTGGGTTCCAGTTCTGTTGCCTGTGTAAGGAGAACAGCCACCTCGGCGTTAAGGTCTGCCTGACGGTCGAGAAGCTTTAGGGCGATTTTTTGAAGATCAACCTTGGGGGGATTATTTCCCTCCAGGGCGGAAATCAACAATCCCAGCGTGGTGTGAACTTTGTTTTCCTCACGGGAGGCGCGCTCCATTCTTTCAGCCGCCATCTCTAATGATCTGACGGCATTTTGGCGCGCGGCAAGTTCCCTGAGTTTTTCGAGTATAAATTGATGACGCTTGTAGGCTTCGGTGGTTTCACCATCAGCGGATTGCCTGACTTTTGCCTTGGCTGCATTTTCGAGGTGATGAATGACAGCGGCCATATCTTCCTTGCGCAAGCCACCCAAAACCTCGGTTGCTTCCTGAATAAGCTTGGTTTCTTCGGATTGATTAAGCTGGTAGTACTGTAAAACACTTAACAGGGTTTCCATTCTGCGAATGGTACGCTCTGTCTGGCCGGCAACGGCCTTTTGCTTTTCCATGAATTGTTTGGTTTGTGTGACTTCCTGTGCAAACACTGGAATGCATATGGTCAAAGTTGCCAGAAAGATTCGAAATGGCTTGAACATTGAATTTCCCCGCTAGAAATTAAGCGTTTTCATCCCAAAAGCTTACCTTAACTAACACCTGTCAACCAAGGGGGTTTTGCCCGTAAAGGTCGTCAAATCAAGGATTATTCCTTTTTGGAGGCATAAAACCGTCAAAAACCTGCCCCTGCCGGTTTTTCAGTTCCAGCAGTTTTTCTGTTTCTTTTTCCTTTCGGCGCCACCAGGCAAGCAATTCCTCCACCCCCACCACTTCCTTTACTCGTATTTCCGATTGTCCCACAAGTGGATCTTCGGGTCGCAAATCGGAGGCTTCCACAAAGTATTCAATCCTGTCGCCAATGCGTAGTTCCTTGATGGAACCAATTTGGAAATCAAATCTTCCACCAGCATGCCTTCTGGAGGGTGATTTCCATAAATCCTCGGAAGGTAGTGGGTAGAAATCAATATTCGATTCCGGCTTGCTTTTTGCGAATGCGCCTTGATCCGGTAAAAAATCACCGAGGTTCTCATTTTTGGAAAATTCTTGAAGCGGAAGACTTCTCCAGGCACCTTTCTCATTAATCCGGTACCGAAACCTTGCAGAGGCGATTCCCGCCATGCTTTTAGCTTGATACACAACCCGGAATTTCTGTCCAACTAAAACCGGTAGACCGTCGATGTCGGTATCTTCCGGAGTTGATCCGGGGCGGTTTGTTCCTGGCAGTTGGTCTGGTAAGAGCGTGACCACCGGAGGTTCGTCCGGTAAAACTAGAATTCGTCTTTGGAAAGGTCTCAGGCTTTCAAGGCCACCCGTATTCGTCGCATGTACCTGGTATTTGTGGTCACCTTCCAACACCTTGAAGTTCACTTCACACCCATGTCCATTTTCCACCAAATTGCAGGGAAATTGTCGGCTTGAACCATTGGGATCATAAGGCTTGACACTGATCGTTGCTGAGGCAAGTTTCTGAGAACAAGTAAAATTCAGCTTTACAGTGGAACCTGCCAAACCGGTTACATCACCTTTTGCGAATGTTTCCTGATAAAGTGATCCATCCGGTCTTTTGCCATACCAATCAGGACTGGCAACACTTGCTTGCGCCAGTTCCAAAACCGGTCGAAGCATTCGCATCAAAGGAATGGGGCCGGCCCTTGAATCACCCGCTCGAAACATCAGTACACCTTCACCCAGCGAAAATGGAATGTTGCATTCCATGGTCTCATTTCCGGAAGAAGTTGCTTCCAGGGTGGTTTGTTCAGACTGTTTTGAAACCCATGTCACCCTGCCTTTGGGGATGATTTTTCCGGAGTGAGATCTCACTTCAAATGCCAGCACAGTTGTTTCCCCCTCAGGAAGTACAACCTTGTCTGGCAAGCCTATCACTGTGTCTCGCGGAATTTGTTGGTGGATTAGCAGTTGCCTTAAAAGCAATGCCTTGGTGGTGGCAGGATGGAAGCCAAAACATAAAAGGGTAAAAATGATGGGCGTGGCCAGCCTTCTTGCAGATATGGTCCATCGTTTTTTGTCCAGGCAGTTGGAAAATTCCAAGTCTTTGGACAGGTGCAGGACTTCCGAGGTAAGTTGTCTTAATAAAATTGGCGATTGGCCTTCGAGCCGGGCTTCCGGGCGATTCAATTGAAGTACTGTGGTCATACTGTGGTTGTACTGCGGGAAGTGTTTTTCCACCCAGCTAGCGCCAATACTCTCGGTGATCGGGGCCATGAACGGCTTTGCCAAATAATTCCAGACCAGAATGCCCAGGTAGGTTGCCAATGCGATAAAACTTAAGATTCGCCAGACCAGAGGAGTGTCTTCCTCGAGATCCCACCACCAATCGATGGCACAGGCGAGCCCAAGCACAGGAAAGAAAAGAAGCAGTACGGTACTTATACCCAGGACAAGGCGGATGAACTTTTCCTGACGAATGATCTTCATCAGGCGTTTGCGGATAGATTCAACAGATTGTAGTTGATCTGTTTGCATTATTATTAACTCAGGTTGTTCCACCGTCGCAGGGCCCATTCCACAGAAAGTGCCGCGACAATCACAAAAAACAGGAACGGATGAAGCCGGGGCATTTCAGCAACAACCACACTTGGTCTTTCCACATACTTTAACAGGCTGACGACTTTTTCTCCTTCATCCTCCCGAAGGTAGGCACCGCCGCTCAGTTGCGCGCAATCCTTGAGAAGTTCACCCGCCATGCCCCCTTTTTCCATATCCTGTGGTGCAAATATACGCCATTCCAAACGGGTTTCCGGTTCACCAGGAACGATCAATGCAAAACGTCCCACTCGATCATGGGAAAGATGTAGCGTGTATTCTCCGGGGTGATCCGGCACTGCGCGCAGCAAAACCTCCCTTACCTTTTGTTCAGCCGGCAGATTTTCGGGTGCATCCAGCCAGTCCAGCTTTGCGGGAATGAAATCCCTTTTTTCAGGCTGGAAATTTCTGTCCAGAATGCGACCGCTAATAAGTCCCAAGGTGCCAAGAACCGGATCCGGGCGATCCACCGAAAGTCTCACCTGACGAATAGCTCCGGCTTTCGGACCCGCGGCCCAGTAAATCCACTGGCTCCAGAATCTGCCAAAATGAGTCTCACCCTCGTTGTATCGCCACCGCCATGCCTCATCAAAACCAAAGAACGCCACCTGTCCCCTGCCATAAGGTTGGGTTACCAGTAAAGGGGCAGGGGAGTTACCAATCTTGGAAGAGGGATGAGCTAGAAGAGTGGTTGCGCCGGGCTTTATTTTTCGCACCGGTGAAATCCAATGAATGCCGGGGAGATCCTTCCAAATTTTCTCGCTGGTTTCCTGGGAATCCGCCAGGCGCATGGCATCATGGCGGCTGCCCTCCGGCGTTAGCGTGGGAACAAAACTCGCGGTCCGAACATCCGTGGGGGCGGCCTCAATCGCGGCCGGTTCCACAGGTAATAACTCCGCCAGGGGAGTGTTAGCCCAGCCCATGCCATTATGCCTGCGGCCCCCCAGTATAAGCAGCCCGCCACCTTCCTCCACAAATTGCCTAAGTCTTTCAGCACCTTCCGGTCCCAAGTTTTCCACGGGAACATCACCAAGTATGACGGTGTCAAAAGCAAATAGATCTTTCCGTGTGGTGGGAAATTCAGGGAGGAAAGGTTGGCTGGAGGTAAGGCCCTTATCTCCTTCCAGGATGACAAAGGTTGGTTCCAGTGCCTTTCGGGGGGATGTTTGGTTATTCTCCTGGGAAACAGCCTCGCGGGTCAGGTTCATCAATAAAAACCGCATGTCCCAGCGAGGGGTTTTTTCGACCAACAGAACTTTTACCCTCCGATCAATCACTTGCACCTGTCTGGTAAGCGAATCCTCTCTGCTTTCATCCATGCCGGTAAGACGGGCAGACACCGCAAGTTTGGATCCTTTTTTGGAAGCGCTTGCAACATCGGGCTTGAAAAACATCACATGACGAATGTCTTCCCCGGGGCGAGCGGGCAGAGTTTCCCGAGCCACTTCGGTTCCGTCCAGTTCCAATCGTAATTCCACCTTGGCTCCGGGATGCTTTTCAGCTTCAAAAAAACCAGTGCGCCAGCGAATGGGAACGGCTATGGTTTCTCCGGCAAGCACAAGATCTGGAACTACCATGTCCCGAAGTTCCAGAAACGCAGGCTGTTCAAGGCCAATGCCAACAAAAATCAAGGGCACGCCACGGGACCCAGCCTCCCGTGCCACCTCGCGCAGGGATGGTCCTGGGCCAGTGTCCCTTCCATCTGTCAAAGCGACAACTGCCGCTGGCAAGTCTTGGGAAATGCCAAGTAGCCTGGAAATTCCAGCGGCCAAGGCTGTACGGGTTTGCTCGCCTTTCCATGCGGCATCCACTTCCTTGGGAATTGAATCATCATTTATGCGCTTGAGATCGTTACCCACAAGAAAGCGACGAAGAGGAATCTTTTTGGCCTCCGAGTTCTCCCGGGCAACCATGATCTTTTCAAGGATGGGTTTGGCTAGTTCCAACCGCGAGGGCATTTCGGTCAGATTCTTGGATTGGTTGGCATCGGTTTTGTTCATAACCTTGGTGCCAAGAATTGTTTCCACTTTTTCCAGGTCTGCTTTTTGGGTCCTTTCATCCTTTTGTTGCATACTGGCTGAATCATCCAGAAGAATGGCTACCGAGCCTGGGTTCTTGCCGACCAGTTTTACCGAGCAGGCAAACGGTTGAAATATCAAGACACAGATGGAAAATGCGCCAAGCATTCTGGCAGCTAAAAGGCCTTTTCGAAGTCTTGAGGATATCTTTACGGTTTCAGTTTGATAAAGTCGGATTAGCCAAAAAAGGAAGAGAATAAGGCATGCCACGCTTAACAGCATAGCTCCAATGGATGGTACCAATTCCAAGCCAGCCGGCCAGGATTGGTCGGGGCCATGAACGCCAAGCATGTATGCAATCCAATTGCCCATTTACCCACCTAAAGAGGCTTGCCAGCCCACCATGCAAAAAAGGTTTCAAAAAGGAATAACAACCCAACCAGTACCATGACCATCCAGGATAACTCGCCTTGTGAAGACCAGCTTTCCGAGGGAGTTATACCTGCCTGATGGTGATAAACTTTCCTGCCAAGAATCTCATCGATCTCAGGACCTTGCAAGCCACCCAACTCCAGGCCTTCCATTGGGGATGATTGCAAGGCGACTTGGGTGGAAAAATCTTCATCACTTCCCGGGCTTTGCAACTTCCATACACCGGATCGCTCTGGTTGAAACTCAGCCTCAAAAATTCTGCGGTCACCCTCGTAATGGTGCTTGGAAGGGTATTTGTGACCATCGGGTGCTATCCAGACAAACTGTTCCTTGCCCAGCGTTTCCCTACTGTTGGATTGAATGGCCAAAGGCAATTCCACTGGAAAAATCCTTCTGGGTTCGGATTGTTCAAGAATTCTGGCCAGGATGGTCTGCACCAATGGAACAAATGTGGGGCGCAAGGGTAAATCAGTGCATTCCAAGTCGGGCGTCCAACCAGCCTTCAAAAGAATGCCGTTGGAGAATTTTTGAATCCACATGGCAGGGGTGCCATTCGAAAAACTAACAATCTGGCTGCCTTTGCTGGAACTATTGTTGGATGGCCAGTTGTATATGGCGCTGAAGTCTGCTTGTGAAATTTGGTTAAGTGGTGCTGATTGAAACCTCCCCAGCCATTCTGTTGAGACACTTTGCGTGTCGAGGTGGAATGCTTTGTTTGCATCCGCTTTCCATGGTTGGGGCACACCATCGATCAGAGTATATATGGGGTGAAGTTCCTCAGGATTGCCAGCCAGGACATTTTTACCCGCAAAGTAGATTAATCCATGGCCTGTCTTCATCCAGTTGGGTAATTGTTCGGCAAAATCGGTACGGAGCTGTTCGCTTCCCGCGAGTACCGGGTCCACCAGAAAGATAACATCGCTTTCCTCCAGGTGTTCGGGGCCAGCCATTGCAGCAGAAATGGTTTTAACCTCAAGCCTGGGGGCATTCGCATCTCCGGTGGAGGAACGCAATGCATGTGCCAGGAAAAATCCATTGGTTCTGAATGGATCCACCAGCGACTTTCCCTCAACAACCAAAACCCTTAGCCGATCGCGCGCCGTGATGATTTTTGCTTTTTGGTTATCCCTTGCGAATCGATCGGATCCGGCTTTAGCCTCCACGGCGAATCTGCCGGGGCGTGGAACCAATAAATCAATCGGAATCACTCTTTCTTCGCCACCCTCAAGCCGGGCAACACGAACGGATTCACCACCTTCTGGGTCATCAGTCAACGACAATCGGACTTCAAAATCCGAAGCGGGCTGGTCCCCTGTATTTCGGACATGGACCAGCCAGGGGAGTCGCTGACCCGAAAAAGTGATGCCTGTGGCTGATTCAAGATCCAAGACTTGAATGTTGATTGGCACCGGGGTTCCAACCTTGACCATTTGAACCGAAATAGATTCAGGCAGCTTTTCCAAAAGGCTTCTAAGCGAAGCATTTTGTCTTTGCCAGCCGGATGATTGCATATCTGAAAAAAAGATCACCTGTTTTACAGGAAGCGGCGAGTTGCGCAGGGATTCCATGGCAGCTTCAAAACCTGGATAGTAATCGCCGGCGTAATCGGTAGGCTGCAAGCTCTCCAGCGCCGTTCGCACCGTGTCAAACTTTCCAGATTGCCCAAAGGCTTTTTCCTCCACCCGATCCGAAACAGTAATTAGCCTTGCCGAGGATCCCAGAGGAAGTTTCTCCAAAAGAACCTTGGCGGCATCCGTGGCCTGTTCCAATCGGCTGACACCCGCTTCCTGAGTGGCCATGCTTTGGGATATATCCATTACCAGTACGGCATCCGTCGCGCCGGAAAGAGGCAATGATGAAAGTGTTGGCCGAGCAATGGCGATGGCCAACAGGATGAAAAGCGCCATTCTGCAGATAAGCAGTAAAAGATCACGGAATCGAATCTTACGGCTTGTTTCCCGAAGGCTTCTGCGAAGAAATGCCATGGCTGCCCATGGTACAACCACAGGCTTGCTCTTGCGCAAAAAATGCAAAGCCAGTGGCACACCTGCCGCCAGCGTTCCTGCCAACATCCATGGAATAAGAAATTGCATGCGAGGTTTTCCTAGGATGTTCTTCCGATACGGCGTTTTTTCAACCTTTGTGCCAGCATTGACAAAAGACTTTCATCTGGTGGCTGATCCGAGGGCACCAGCACATATTCGATTCTGGATTTGGTGCAAAAAGATTTAATCTCTTCCAGCCAGTCCTGCAGGGCTTTCTGGTAGCTTGCCCTGAGAAGGTGGGGTTGGGTTAGAAGAAAGTCGGACGATTCAAGGTCTTCGAATTGAACCTGACCTTCCCAGGGAAGATCGATTTCATGGCTATGCAGAACATGCAAAACCATGACATCATGGCCCCGGATGCGAAGACCCTGCATCTGTGCCATCAGCGGTTCCCACGGTTCAAATAGGTCACTGATAATAACCACCAGCCCACGCCTGCCAACTTTGTCTGAAAGTTCCCTTATGGCGGTTTCTATGATTGGAACCTGGGTTTCCCTATTCCTTTCGGGGATTGGTTTTCGACGAGAGATTGAATCGAGCAGCAGGCGCAACCGATCAGGCTTGGTGCTGGGCGGCAGGTTGGGTGCCGGTTCGCCAGCCTGGGGTTCCTCCAGGATTTTGATGCCGATGGCGTTTGCCTGACTGATACCCACTTGGGAAATTACTGCAGCAAGAAGTTGGGCCTGTTCATATTTGGACTCGCCCGGTTTGCCGTAGGCCATGGATCCAGACAAATCAAGCAGGATGTGAGCGGTGTAGTTGGTTTCTTGATCGTATTGTTTGACAATGAATCGTTCGGTTCGGGCATAACCCCGCCAGTCCAAGTGCCTGAGGTCATCGCCGGGAACATATTCCCGGTGCTGGGCAAATTCGATCGAGAAACCTCGCAGAGGGCTTGCCTGATCGCCGACCCTCAACCCATCCACAAGCGTAAGAGCCCTCAACCCAAGCTGCTTGGCACGCTTGAGAAGTTCCTGCTGGCTTTGGCTGGTTGAATCCCGGGACGAACTCATGCCGAGCGACTCCGGGAACCGGGTTGTTTGACTTCGTCGATAATCCTGCGGGTGATTTCATCGGGCCCAATTCCATCTGCCTGAGCGACAAAAGATGGAAGCACACGATGGCGCAGGATGGGAAAGGCAACTTTTTCAATATCCTCCGGGGTGACATGGGGGCGACCCAGTAAGGCCGCGCGTGCCCTGCCTGCAAGAACCAGATTGGAACTGGCACGGGGGCCCGCACCCCATTGGATCAACTTGGAGGCGAAAGATGCGGCATCTTGTTGGCCAGGGCGTGTGGCGCGGGTGATCCTGCGAGCAAACTCCACCACGCTGTCTGAAACCAGAATCTGTCTGGAGATTCTTTGTAGCTGTTCGATCTGCTCCCCATCCAAAATGGGTTCTATGGATGGAACTTCAAGGGCGGAACGCCGCATGATTTCATCTTCCTCGGCATCTGTTGGGTATCCCACCTGAATCATGAAAAGAAATCGATCCAACTGTGCCTCTGGCAGGGGATAGGTTCCTTCCTGCTCTATGGGGTTTTGCGTGGCAAGCACAAAGAAGGGTGATGGCAGTTTGTGATCCGCGCCACCCACGGTTACCTTGCGTTCCTGCATGGCTTCAAGGAGCGCAGCCTGGGTCTTTGGGGGAGTTCGATTGATTTCATCCGCAAGCACCAGGTTGGCAAAGATTGGTCCCTGAAGGAACTTGAAAGCTCTTTGGCCTGTAACCTTGTCATCCTGGATGACCTCGGTGCCTGTGATGTCCGAAGGCATAAGGTCGGGTGTGAACTGAATGCGCTTGAAGGAAAGTTGCACGGCCCTGGCAAAGGTTGAAACCATCAATGTTTTCGCAAGGCCTGGCACACCCACCAGCAGTGCATGACCCCTGGCAAGAATCGCAAGCAATAACTGCTCAACCACATCGTCCTGTCCGACGATAATGCGCGCTACTTCCTTGCGTAACCGTGCACATTGTTCGCCAAACTTTGCCAGCGCAGCGGAGTCCACTGGTTTTTCCGAATTCATGATAGGTCACCATATTGGGTAGGGATTAATTCTTGTCGTTACAACCGTTCATGGCAGGTTATGTACCATGCTAATGGTTCGCACCGATTTTTAAAGCAAATTATATTCTCGGCGGACACTTCTTTATGAGGAGCATATGAGTGCGTTTGTCTTTCCAGGGATCTTAACTCATCAGCCTCAAGCCTGCTGGAAGGCTGTCGCCAAGAAGCGAAGACTGCTGTTCTCTTTCCAATGGTACAAATTCGCGAAGGGATCTTAGCCACGATTGGGGAATCTGGCGTTCATGGATTTTGGAGATAATTTGCCCTCGGATGGAATCTGGGACATCCAGCGAGCGTTGGTTAACAACCCGTCCCAACTGGGAGAGTGCGAAAGCCCACATTTGTTCCTCGGAGACATGACTTGGCTCAAAGGAAAGCAGTTTTTCAATCCAAGGGGTCACAACCTCCGGGTGAAGAACAAAGTTCATTGGACCGTGAAGCAGTGTCCGGGCACCGAGCCTGGCCAGGGACCAAAACAGGTGCGAAGGAGCTGGCGCTTTTTTAAGTTGCCTGACCAGGGTGTCCCCCAGGGATTGTTTGGTTCGGAGATCCAGCCGTTCCAACGATGCTGCACAGCGCCACATCTCAGCAAGTTCGTTGGGGCTGGGTCGGGCGATGCTTTTGGCGTTGGATGGAAGCAGAAAGTTGCGAAGGCGATCAAAAATGCCCTGTTGTTGTGGCGAGCCAAGCCCGCCAGAGATTCTGCGCCAAAGTATCCAAAAGTCCGCGCCAGAGTCAGATGACTTTGGAGCCACATTTTTGGCATCACGAGGTGGAGCAATCAATTCGCGCCAAATGTTGTCGATGCGAATTTTATCTCCCGCAGCGCCATATCCGGGGCGCATGGAATAACCTGCGAGGTTCAGCCAGCGGGAAGCGTGTGCCGGGCTTTTAAAACGGTTTTGAGCTTGGTTTAACAGGGTGTCCAGAAATCTTCTGCAAAGTGAGACAGGCCATTGGTCGCGGGGTGAATCCAGTGTTTCTTCCAGTTTTTTTCCCAATTCACGGGGTTCCAATGGGGAGCCTTCCTCTGAAAAAACTTCACGCAACAATTCACATGCGGCCTGGGCCGATTCCTCTGGCCAGGTTTCCAGGGAGGCAGTAGCGGCTTGAGGTTCCTCGTCGTTGGCTTGCACCGTATCCCTGAGGTTGAATTCGAGTTTCCATTGGTTGGAGTTATCCCTCGCGAGCAGGGATAACTCCAATGTACCCAGCGAGGTGGTTTGCGAGGAAAGCACCACGGGTACAGTTTTCACCCCGGAACGCTTTCCGCCCTTAAGTATGGTTTGCAGTGCCGGCATCGGATGAAGTTGTTTTCGACCTAATTTTAACAGGTCGCCTGCCTTGTCTTTCTTTCTTACGGTGGAGGTGAAAAGAGGGAATGAAACGGCCTGGCCTATTTGAAGTTCGAGTGGATGCTGGTCCAAAAGAATGCTTTTGCCCTCCTCCAGATTTTTTGGAAGTACGCAAAGGAGGGATTGTTCCTGATTCTGATCGTGGATTGCGAGATAGTATGATTTTGAACTTCCACCGCCGATATGCGCACCACCGGTATGCTTCAACCAACCAAACCAGGCGGCACCCTGGGCGACTGCCAGATCGACCGATGGGTTTTGAAGGACCAACGGCTTTTTCGAATTGGGGGACCAATCGGCAAGCAGTTGAAGCACCCTTTTTTGAAGTTGCAAAGAACGAAAGACCCCGCCATTGAAAAGGATTGCATCCGGGGAGGATGGTTTTCCAGTTTGCGCATGTGCCGACAGGAATGCAGCCAGATGTCTGGAAATAGCTGGTTCAGGTTCGTAAGGCAGGCCCATTTCGTGCAGGCCCAGGGTCCCGCCAGGTCGCGAAGGTTTTGCTTCCATTTCGCACATGGGAAAGAAACCGTCTGCCAGAATTCGCATGGCATCGGCCTGCGGGATTTCGATTTTTATCATTCCGCCAATGACCGATGACCCTCTTCCCATGATGGTTATACCAATGGAAGCAGGGGCGGATTCGCCAAGGAATTGTTCCTTGGCGTTTCGGCAGGCTTGTATCAACTGATGGAATTGCGCGGCATCCAGTTTGATTCCCTTGGGCAGTTTGCTTTCTGCCAGTTTTGCCAGCGCCAGATCCATGTTGTCCCCACCGAGCAACAAATGATCTCCCACCGCGATTCGGTTGAAACTGATTTCGCCTTCCTCTTCCTGTGTTTCGATCAGGGTGAAATCCGAGGTTCCACCACCGATGTCCAGCACCAGGCATTGCATTCCCGCTTCCAATTCCGAATCGCTTGATTTCTGGAAAGATTCCATCCAGCGATAAAAGGCCGCCTGGGGTTCTTCAATGAGTGTAATATTGGAAAGCCCCGCCAATCTGGCCGCTTCCATGGTCAGACTGCGGGCCAGATCATCGAATGATGCAGGAACGGTGATGATGACGGTCTGTTTTTCCAAAGGTTCGGAAAGCAATCCGGCACGGACATCCTCCGCCCAGCTTTCCACCAAGTGTCGAAGGTAACGCGCAGAGGCTTCCACAGGGGAAATTCTTTGCAATTCCGGAGGGCCCGACCATGGTAGCAAAGGTGCTTTACGATCCACCTGCGGATGGCACAACCAGGATTTTGCCGAAGACACCAACCTGCCCGGGACTTTGGCTCCCTGATAACGCGCCGCCTCGCCGCATAGGTGGTTTCTGGCATCGTCCCATGGCAGTGAGCATGACTTGGCAGGCAGTTCATGATCACCCGGAAGATAGAGGAAAGATGGCAGCAGAGGTAGTTTGCCCGCCTCGCCCGGTTTGATTAGTTGATGGATGGCATGAACCTGAATTGCAGGTTTTTTGTCTTTAAGATCGATGAAGGCCATGGCGCAGTTGGTAGTGCCAAGGTCAATTCCAACAATGTAACGGGTCATGCGATCAAAACTGCCTGGGGTTAATCAATCATGTACCCATTTTATGATCGCAGGATAAATGTGCATAAAAAAACGCCGGGGAGTGGCCCCGGCGGCGGATTCTTTACTGGGAATCCCTATTAGATTTTGGAAAGCAGGCCCTTCTTTATGGAGTCCCCCAGGTTCTTTTTGCCCAGATAGATTTCCCAGATGGCCTTGGAAAATTCCAAGCCAGGTATGGTCACTTCAATCTTGTCGATCACATGGCAGTGCAATCCTTTACCTGGGATATAGGTAAGCTTTACCTGATCCCCCTTTAAAACCTTGGTTTCCTTGAATAGGTTTTCAAGAACTGGAAGTTGTTCTGCGAACTCATTTTCCTGATGATTCAGAAGGATGGAGGACCGGAAGTTGGCATACATATCTCTGCCATCCACCTGACGTTCCATGACCAGATGCAGTTGCTTGCAGGCATCTGCATTAACAAGATCCTCGGCGGTTTTTGCCTTCGTGCCTTCCTGAATATAGCTGGCTATGGCGTACACATTTACCAGGTACTTGGTTCGCATGGCTGCCCCGGTTAACACCATCTTTTTGGGTTTGCCCTCCACCTTGCATTCGGTGGTGGTGCCAAACCGCACGCCACTTCCATTAACGCCTATGGTATCCATTGAAAAAACGGCCACCCCACTAAGGCAGGTGAACAGAATGGTTGGAATCCATCGAATCATGATATCGCTCCCACAAACTTCAGAATCTTCACATGAGCATTCATGATCGCCTAAGAGATGCATTTTGTGCAAGGTCGATCGCGTGCAGGAATCTTTCAGGTTGGAAGAAATTTTGTCAGGCTGTCAGAAATCGCTGAACAGATCCCATTCCAAACTCTGCGATTTGACCGGGGCTGGTTTGGGAAAGCATGGGGTTGAAAACTTCCACGGAAACAAATCCGTGGTACCCGGAATCTTTCAAGGACTGAATGAAAGGTTTCAAGGGCAATTCCCCGTCTCCGGGCAGGATGCGATCTGAATCTGATGCCATTTCCCGGGTTGTGGACATTAAATCGCAAACCTGTACCAGAAAAATCTTGTCAATGACAGGGACTTGGATGTCCGACAGCTTGCTGGGCCCGCAATGGAAATGGAAAAAGTCCACGGTTACCCCAAGGTTGCTGGCGCCGGTGGCATTCACGAAGGCGAGTGCGGTTTCCAAATTGTTCACAAACGGGGAGCGGGCACGAAATTCCAGCGATAGCCTGGTGCCAAAAGCCTCGGCCCATTGTGCTGCTTCGCCGAGAGCCTGGATGGCGCGCTGCATGGTTTCCTGGTCCACCCTCTGGGGGAATTCCGCAAGGATATTCATCACAGGAATTCCCAATCCCTGACAGAGATCCAGCCTTTTACGGAAGTGATCAAGGTGAAGCTTTTTTTGTTCGCCTTCAGAGAATAATAGCCCGCCTTGGTACGATGCTGCCGGGCACTCTATCCCATGATCGGCCAGCAGAGTCTTGGTCTGGCCTACGCTGCTGGTTTCGAGATGTTTTTCCAGTTTGGTAAGCCAAACTTCCATGGCATTGCAACCACCCTCAAGAAATCCTTTCACATCCTCGGCGAAGGAACTGGAAAAAAGGCAGGCCTGGCTTATGCAGGGTTTCATCATGTCAGCGCAACCTCAACCTCTGCCAAGTTGTCGAAAAAGGTGGCGCCTGCGCCAATGTCCGTAATTGCCTGACTGGTGGTGGCGTTTGCGTTGGCATTTCCCGCAACATCCTTGTTCCACCAGAGGCCCTGAGCAACGATCACCCCCGGCCGGACAGAATCTTCCACGGATGCATGGGCCAGAAATGCCCCACGATTATTAAAGATGCGAACCCTCATACCATCAAGAATACCCCGCGCTGCGGCATCTTGCGGCGAGATAATCAGGGTGGGGCGGTGAGCATCCCTCTTTTGCCATTCAAGATTTGCAAACGATGAGTTCAGAAAGGCCGGGTCGGGCGGTGTGATAAGTTGCAACGGATACTGACATGCAAGTTCGGGTGAGGATTCCGGGCTTTCGTAAGGAGGAGTGAAGCCTGCCAGGGGATCCAATCCCATCGCTTCCAGTGAAGAGTTGAAAAACTCGCACTTCCCCGACTTTGTTGGGAACCTGCCGAGTGCAAAGGGTGAATATTCGCGTGGAATGTTCAATCTTTGGAAGCCTTGCTTTCGAAGGGTATCAAAGTTGATTCCACGAAGGGCTTCCGGTCCCATTAGGCTTGTTTCAGAAGGTTCCAATGCTTCCCGGATCAAATCTTCATCCGTGCAATCAAACAAGCTGGAATCCAGTTCCATTCCTTTGGCCAGTCTTCTGAATATTTCGGTGTTGGGCAATGATTCCCCAAGAGGTGCTATGGCGGGTTCGTTTAAATGTACATGGTAATGGCCATAAGAGGTATGAATGTCCCAATGCTCCAACTGGGTGGTGGCTGGCAGAATAATGTCGGCATAGTCGGTGGTATCGGTTGGAAACTGCTCGAGCACCACGGTGAATAGGTCTTCCCGCATCAGGCCACGAATAACTTCGGGTTGTTCCGGGCAAACTGCCGCCGGGTTGGAGTTGTAAACCACGATTGCATTTACAGGTGGATTCATTTGAGGATTGCAAAGTGCCTTGCCGAGCTGACTCATGTTGATGGATCTTGTGCCTGGCGGAATAAGGTCCTTGCGTTCGAAGGTGTGGGAATCTTTCAGCGGGTACATGGCGCTGGTGCTGAGGAAAGCACCACCGCCGGGGTGTTTCCATGCCCCAGTGATAGCAGGCAGGCAGGTGATGGTTCGAACCGCCATACCACCACCTCCGTGACGCTGCATCCCATAATTCAACCGAATGAGCGAGGAAGGAGTTTGCGCATACATTCTTGCAAGCTTTTCGATGCTTGAAACATCCACCCCAGTGATCTGCGATACCTTGGAAGGTGGGAATTCATCCAAGGCTCGTTTTTTAAGCTTTTCATGGCCCAGGGTATGTTCCTGGATATATGTAAAGTCCTCTAGTTGTTCTCGAAAGATTACATGCATGATTCCCAAAGCCAGCGCGGCATCTGTGCCGGGGCGGATGGGTATCCACCAGTCGCTTTTCTCTGCGGTTTTACTTCGGAACGGGTCTATGGTGATCACTTGGGCGCCATTTTTCCTGGCTTGATGCTGAAGGGCCCAGAGGTGCGAGTTGGTTACCGAGGTGTTCGATCCCCAATGAATGATCAATTTGGAATGAATACAGGATTCCGGATCAATGGCGGCTCTGGTGCCCAGAGTTATAGTGCTTCCCGCCACACCGGCGGTGGCGCAGATGGTTCGTTCCAGCAGCGATGCCCCCAAGGCATGAAAAAATCTTCTGTCCAAACTGGAGCCCTGAAGGCGACCCATGGTACCCGCATAGCTATAAGGAAGAATCGACTGGGGCCCGGACGGAGATGCGATAACCTCTTTGAGCTTTTTGCAAATAATTTGAACAGCTTCCACCCAGGAAATTTTTTCAAACTTGGCGGCACCTTTTGGGCCAACACGCTTCAGCGGATGCAGGATTCGGGTTGGATGATAGGTTCTATCGATATAGCTGGCGACTTTGCCACATAAAAATCCGCGGGTGATGGGGTGTTCCGGGTTACCGCGCAATTTCGTTGCTTTGCCATCTTGAACCGTGACTAGCATGGAGCACGTGTCGGGGCAATCGTGAGGGCAGGTGGCGTGAATAGTTTGTAAGGTGCTGGCCATCTTGCAAGAAATCCCGGTGGAAGAAACATTCTTCAAAACATGATAGCGTAAAGGTCAAATTGTGCATGGATAAAAAGAAAAAGCGGAGGAATATCCCCCGCTTTTGAGCGTCCTGCTCTTCTAACGGCAAATCAGGCTGCAAGCCTGACCATAACCTTGGCAGCCGACCTTTCCCTGGCGGCATCCACAAGGCCCCGGAACACTTGAATATCCAATCCGCTGGCAGTACCAGAGCCAGGATGCCATTGCACCCCGACGGCGTACCAGTCTTCCGAAATAGATTCGATGCCTTCCACCACGCCATCCAGCGCCGTGGCAGTGATTTTGAAACCACGCGCAAGTTTCTGGATGCCCCTGCGGTGTTCGCTGTTCACCACGATTTCACCTTCACCATAAATGTTTGCAAGCCTGCAGTCTGGTTGCACAAGAATGGCATGGCGCAGGCCGCGCTCTGGCGGATGTTTGTGCTGAAGGGCTTCGGGCAGTTGTCTGCAAAGGTCTTCAAATGTGGTGCCACCAAAAGCATTATTCAGAGCATGCATGCCGTGGTCGATGCCAAGCACGGGAAAATCATTTTGCCTGCAATAGGTTGCCAGTTCCAGAACCTCATCTGGAAGAGCCTCAAGGTTATCGAAGCCTGAGATTACCACGCCTTCCACTCCAGAAAGCTTTTCCTTCCACTTGCCCTTTGTGTTGGCAGGAATGAGGATGGGGTCTGCGTCCGAAGCTTTCAGGCAGGCGGTGACACCTGCATCCCAAAGGCCGCAACCATGTTTGCGGTCCAAAGGGTGCCTATCGGTGCCAAAGACACCAATCTTAGTCAAATTTGTGGCAGGTTTTAGAGCTGGGTTCATGACGGAAATCCTTTCCTTTGTAAATCCCACCTGTTCGATCCTGAACAAGGTGTGTGTCAAATTGATTGGGGAATTATGGTTGGCTGTCAGCTGGAATTCCAGAAAAAAATCCTGAGAAAATCCCCGGGTGTTCGAAAACACCTTGTTTTGAAGGGTAATCTGCTTTGTGAAAATTTTAAAAAGGCCCTTATAAGCTACCATGGAGGTGGCTTATAATTTTGCGATTTTGCCAAACTTTGTTTTTGCACGAAGTATTTGGA
Organism: Planctomycetota bacterium; assembly: GCA_041180805.1. Lineage (GTDB taxonomy): Bacteria > Planctomycetota > Planctomycetia > Gemmatales > Gemmataceae > JBEGQX01. The sequence continues at coordinate 2,072 of JBEGQX010000136.1, read as the reverse complement.
AGCGGTAGTATTATCCTAATGCCCTGAAGGTCGGGGCGAATTTTAAAGGAGGATTTGTTATGGCTTTCCGAGGTCTTGTCGGATTGAGCCTTGTTGTGGCAATGGGCCTTACCGCCTACGCCGCAGATGCGCTTAAGTCCGGGCCTGAGGTCGGCAGCAACAAGATCAGTGCATTCCATCCGTTGAATGTCACTGGCAATGCTGCTGGTAAACCCCAGTGCCTTGTCTGAAAGAATGGTGGTAATCCGGTGGCGATGATCTTTGCTCGCGAGATCTCACCAACCCTGACCAGTCTGGTCAAAAAAATCGATGCCGAGACAGAAAAGAACAAGTCTGCAAAGATGGGCAGCTTTGTTGTATTCCTTTCCAACGATGAAAAGGGAATGGAAGAAAAGCTGAAGTCACTTGCCAGCAAGGAAGGTATCAAGAATACCGTACTTGCCATTGACAATGTGGCAGGCCCCGAAGGTTACAATATTGCCAAGGATGCTGAGGTTACCGTTGTCCTCTATACCAAGAGGAATGTGAAGGCAAATCACGCTTTCCGCAAGGGTGAACTTAATGACTCCGCCGTTTCCTCCATTGTGAAGGATGTTACAAAGATCCTTCCTGATAAGGATGAAAAGAAGGGCGAGGCCAAGAAAGCTGCAGCCAAGTAATCTGGCTGTTTTGTAATGCTTATGAAAAGCCGGCTGGATTTACTCCAGCCGGCTTTTTTTGTAATAATCATTCTGCCCTGGCGAATACTTTTATTAGGTTGATTGCGAACTGTTTCTTGGAAATGTCTTATGGGAACAGAAATAAATTCCGGATTAAGGCAGGAATTGATGCGGATCATCAAGGATCGGGCCCACCGGGATTTTTACATAGATTCTGACGAGGAGCGCGAAATTCTTCAGTTTGCACTGCAGAAAGGTATGACCCTGGAGCAGGGCAACGAGATTTTACACAAGGTTTGCCAGGATGAGTCTTACCTTGTGGAATCCTGCGTGTTGGAAGAAACCGCTGCACAATTAAAATCATTTTTCGATGTGGAAATGTGTATCACAGAAAAAAATTTCCAGAAGGTTCTTGCAGACCTTGAATCCAAAACAGGCAGATTTGTTCCAGGAAAGGATTGGAGGCAGCAGATTGTTTCCATGATTGAGGAAAACGGCTATCCCACAAAACCTGGTTGGTTCAAGGATTGGTTTCTGGTCGTCAAGAAAGATCTGGGACTGGCCTGAAATACAATTAAGAATACCTCCGTTGAACTAAAATTAGTTGATTCATAAAAGCATTCCCGTCAAAATCAGTTATTCCTTCCTAATGCCAGAAAAACCTTTGATTTGGTGAAGCGGCATGATTCTAAGATGTTTTCCCTTGATACTTTTTCTTCCCGTGGCCTTTGTCCAGGCAGATGATTATTTTTACCTGAACAAAGTTAAGCCATTATTCGCTCAAAATTGCGTTGGTTGCCATGGACCGGAAAAGCAAAAGGCCGGTTTGCGATTGGATTACGGCAGTTTTATAAGCAAGGGTGGAAATAGCGGTCTTTTGTTGCAGGCGGGTAACCCATCCAAAAGCAGGCTTGTTCATGTTTTAGAGGGATCGAATGGTGAAAGCCGCATGCCGCCAGAACCCAAGAAGCCTCTTTCCTTAGAGCAAAAACAAATCCTTGAAAAATGGATCCAGGAAGGTGCCAAGATTCCCGAGGTTGAAAAAGGAGAGATTGCTGTTACCAAAACGGCCAGTAACCATTGGGCTTTTCAGCCAATTAGAAAACCCAGGCCACCTCTGTCATCCAACTTGGGATGGGCAAAAAATGCGATTGATCTTTTTGTAATGCAGAAACTTGACGCGGAAAAAATGCAGCCAAACTCAGAGGCGGATTCTTTGCTTTTGTTGCGTAGAGTTTCGCTGGATTTGACTGGATTGCCTCCCACACCATCCCAAGTCAGGGAATATCTTCTGGATGGTAAGCCGGGTGCCTATGAACGAGCCGTGGATAGATTGTTTGCCTCTCCCCGGTACGGCGAGCGTTGGGGGAGATTATGGCTGGATCAGGCCAGATATGCGGACAGCGATGGTTA
>JBEGQX010000135.1:0-3055 GCA_041180805.1 Planctomycetota bacterium | reverse complement strand
ACACCTTGCAACTTTTGAAACTCTAAAGTTTTATCTTCAATTCCTTTTAGCACTTTGGTATCCGGGTTCTTCGGCTCGTTCTTTTCCTGCGATAAACGAACCAGCGCATCCCGTTCTATTTTTAGTAAACCTAGCTTCTCTTGCAGCGACTCCAGAGGAACCTTTTCTTTATTTGCCGAGATATTAAGAACTAGGGATTTTTCATCCGTTGCGGGAATTTGAATACCCTGATAGGTTCTGGCGCCAACCCATGCCACTAATATAAGTCGAATAATAATACCAACCACATTTGCAACAACATCAAGGAAGGAATCAAAACTAAAATGAATTTCCCGTGAGGGTTTGCGTCTTCTGCGCATTATTTCCCCCTCCCCTGCAAAATATCCTTGATAGTATCTTCCTGCTCAAGATTTTGCCTTGTCTGGTTGATATTGGACGCCTGAAGTTTTGGATAAGCAATGTGATACGACCTAGTGCCATCCGGCCAGACAAGAAACCTTACCTGGGGACGATACAAAGATTCTCCAGCTCTAACAGTGGATTGTTTTTTGAAAATTAATGCCTGGATTTCTTCAAGAAATTCCGCGGCACCTTTTTCGGTCATCAGGAATTCTGCGCTGTAGTATTTCCTACTTGCATGTAAAATTAGCCCTTCAAAACGGCACTCTACAAACAAAATCCAGTCTCTTTCCGCGAATAATCTGGCTGCTTTTAATGGAATTGGCGCTTTGGACTTTCTCGGGCCAAGTTCCGGAAGCGGAGTGGCAACCTTGGAAATCGCGTCCGGTGTATTAGAAGGTGAACCATCCTCCTCTGGGCTATAGGTAGTCCGCGATTGCGAAAGGTTGGTAGATTCCGGCTCTTTATCTTTTTTACCCAATGTAACATTAATTTGTGGCGTTCCTAGCCCAGGCATTCCTTTGGAATTCGATGGAACCCCCTGCGCACCATCACTTGTTATTTTTCCTTCTCCAGGTGACCCGTTTAAATTACTCGTTGACTGCCCAGTTTGTGCTTTATTTTTTTCATCATCTCCACCACCAAATTCTACTTTTTTACCACTAGAACCATTACCGTCTTCTAACCCGGATTTTGAACCCAGATTTGAATTACCTGGTAAAGCTTCACCCCCACCATAAGGGCTTATTCGTTCAGAACCTCCACCAAAATTGTTCGCACTTACATCGGCAACATTTTCACGGCCAACCATTTTCTGGTTATTTACCCCGGGAATATCTGTCTGTTTAGGAATACTTGAATCTGGAGAACCATTATTTCTTCGATTATTTGCAATAGAATATGGATCTATCCCGCGAAGATCATCATCAGGCGAAAACCCATTTTTACCACCTTTGTCTGGCGGACTATATCCTTCGCCTCTCCTTGGAAAATTACCGAACCCACTACCATTTGGAATAGTTCCACCAGCGCTATAAACAGGCTTTTTATTTGAATTCACAGAACTGCTTTTGCCAGCATTTTTACCTGTAGCGAATCCCTCATTACCATTTTTTTCATTTTGCTTATCTATACTTTGACCAATATTTCCACCCGTCAAAATTTTTTGCTTATCGCCCAAACCAACGGATTTGGTTGAATTAACTGAATTTCCTAAACCCGGTGGTGCTGGAGGAATTCCAGCAATAGGATTAATTTGTGAAGAAACACCATTTTTATTTGGACCAGAATTTCCTGCTAAAACAGCAGGCTTCACCAATGGCTTGTTGATTTTTGAAAGTGTTATTGGATCTGGAGCAGAGATATCTCTGGGAATTTCCAAACTCCAACCTTGATCAATCAGTTCATATCCAAAATCCAAATCAAGCCTTTTGATAATAGTCTGTAACCCCCAATAATTGGAGATACCATCCGGTCTAACCAATAACATGAGATAGGGGGAAGCGTTCGGGTCACCCAATTGTTCAACTAAATAAGTTTTCAACTGTTCACATCTGGATTCCAACTCCATTAAAAAAATAGTCGGCTCCAGTTCTGGCGAAATAAGTTTTCCATCTGGATGAAAAACAACACCCTTCTCCACGCACTCCAAATACAAAGGTTTTCGGTTGAGACCTTTCTTGCCGGTATAAGGAATTATGGAATAAGTGGCTTTTTCCTTTTCCTTGCTTTTTTTCAATTCCTCGAGACTTGCTTCCAACCTTAAAAGTGAACTTGATGCGGTTTTATTTCCGTTCTCTATCTCGCGGTTGCCTTGCAATTTATTTTCCAAGGTGTTTTTCAAAACAGTTTCATCTTTCAATATTCCCGCAATTTGAATCTCGAGTCTTTTTAAGGTTTCCAGATTTTTATCTTGGACTATGTTCTTGGTTGCTTCCGTTTTATTACGCGCATAATTGAGTTTCAGTTTTTCTATTTCGCTTTTGAGGGCCTTTTCTTTTTCCAAAAAGTCATCTATTTTTTGGAATTCTAATTCCTTGGAATTTCCATTTATAGTTTTTGCCAAAAATAGTTTTTCAAGCGCAGCTTTTTTGGCTTGTTTGTCAATCACCAAAAGCAAAAGAATCAACGATCCCATGGTGCAAAGCAGCACCGCTAGGAAAGGGAATGTCGAAACCTCCAGCTTTTTGCGTTTTCTCATGCAACCTTGCCCGGAATACTCCTTGTTTCAATACCACCGGTCGAGTTGTAGGAAAAAGGCTCAGGTGCTTTGGTTTGCATTTTGGATGTAAACATGTGAACTGCCGCAGTCAAACAATGGATGGCTTCCTGGAAATTGCCAGTTGTATTCACTAGCCTTAGGTTTTCTTGCAAAACATTTTGTAAATGCGCAAGGTGCTTTTCACCCTGTTGCAATTCCCAGAGCATGTTTGTCTGCTTACCCATAGCCTCGGATAGCCTTTGGATTTCCTGTAATTGGCTTTTTCCGCTGTCTTTTATAGAAGTTGCAAGATTTGACATATGTTCCACAACAGATTTTAAGGCACTGCTTGAATTCCCTTCCTGTTGTTCCAAAACTTTTTGGTGAAAATTAATGGTATTTGATAGGGCTTGCTCAACCCCTTGGCGCATTTTCTCTTGAATATCTACCGCCTGG